>JBJTRI010000102.1:0-8612 GCA_046076045.1 bacterium | reverse complement strand
TCGCGGGCGTTGTGTTGTTTGGTTTCGGCCGGCGCGCCTACTTGCGTGGCCACGGACCGCATCCCGATCACGCGAACCGTGGCGCGGACCCTCTGGTTGGCGCCGCGGTTCGCATTCGGGGGGAGGCCTGACTCAGTGCTTGAGCACGCGGAACGACAGCGGGCGCTGGAGTCGCTCGAAGCCCGAGCGCGACGGGTACTCCATTTGCGCGATCACGCGCTCGAGCGGGCGCAGGCGGTTGAGCTCGGTGATCAGCGCGCGGTCGGCCGGCGGGCCGCCCACCACCATGATGAGCCGCAGGTTCCCGCCCACCATGTTCCAAGCCGCGAGCGCCTCGCGCGACGGCGGCCACCCGGGCAGCAGCACCACCACCTCGCCACCGTCGGGCATCACGTGCTGTTGCAGCGGACGCAACTCGGCGTAGGTGGCGGGCCACTGGGGCAGCGCGATGAGCAACTGCCGGAAGCCCTGCACGACGGCCAGGTCGTTCAGGTCGGCGGCGGTCGGGAGCCGGCGCATCACCACGTGGGTGCCGAACCCGTAGTTGCCGTCGAGCAGCAGGGGAGCGCACAGCGGATCGTCGGGGTCGCCCTCCGCGGGCAGCGCCGCCCGCGGGGCGTCGCCGCGGTCCGCGGCGGCGGTGGCCGGGGCGTCGGTGCTGCCGCGCGGCTCGGTCGCGCTCGCCGGTGAGCCGACGAGGGGGAGGGTCAAGAAGAGCAGGGCGGCTGCGCGCCAACGGGTTGCGGGGCTCATGTCATCCTCTTCCTGAGGGTGGCGGTCCGCCTCGGCTCGGGTCGTGCCGGGGGGCGGATCGGGGTGGTGGGGCAGGGCGTCAGATTGACAGGGATTCGCGTCGCATGGTAGAAAATCACACTTCTTGTCACACCCTTGGGCCGCCCGGTCCGGGGGCTGCCCGTCCCCATGCTCGGGAAGGGCCATTCCGTCGGGCGCCCGGGAGCAGATCCCCGAGGTCGCCAAGGAGTCCTGGTTCCATGTACGCGATCGTGCACATCTCCGGTGTCCAGACCAAGGTGACGCCGGATGCGGTCCTCGACGTGCCGCGCCTTGAGGGCGAGCCCGGTGCGAACCTCAAGTTCGACGAGGTCCTGCTCGTCGGCGACGGCGAGAAGATCGCCGTGGGTCGTCCCACGGTGAAGGGCGCCTCGGTCTCGGCGCAGATCGTCGAGCACCTGCGCGGCGAGAAGATCAAGATCTACAAGTTCAAGCGCCGGCGCGAGTATCGCCGCCGTCGCGGTCACCGTGACGAGCTCACGCGCATCCGCGTGACGTCCATCTCGGCCTGATCGGTCGAAGGGAGCGACACCACAATGGCTCACAAAAAGGGTCAGTCCTCGACCAAGAACGGCCGTGACTCGGAAGCGAAACGGCTTGGCGTCAAGAAGTTCGGTGGTGAGATCGTGCGCGCCGGCAGCATCCTCGTGCGCCAGCGCGGCACCGTCATGTTCCCCGGCCTCAACGTGGGCATGGGCAAGGACGACACGCTGTTCGCCCTCGTGGACGGCAAGGTGGAGTTCTCGCGCTTCGGCCGCACGCGCAAGAAGGTGCACGTGATGCCGGTGGCGGCCGCGACGAACTGACGTTCGCGCAGCTCCCGCATACCCCTCCGCCGCCGGTCCGTCCGACCGGCGGCGGCTTCTCTTGAAGCGACATCCCGGTAGCGACATCCCGGTAGCGACATCCCGTTAGCGAACCCGAACGGGACCCGGTGCCGCGCACCATCCGGCGCGCGACGCGGGCCCGCATGACACGGAGGGATCCCGTGAAGAACAAGGTCACCGTCATCGGCGCCGGCAACGTCGGCGCGAGCACCGCGCTGTTCATCGCCGAGCGTGGCTTGGCCGACGTCACGCTCATCGACCGTCCCGAGATGGACGGCATGCCGCAGGGCAAGGCGCTCGACATGGAGGAGGCCGCGCCGCTGTGGCACAAGGGCGTGCGCATGACCGGCTCCACCGACCTCGCCGACGTCAAGGGCTCGGACGTGGTCGTGATGACCGCCGGCTTCCCGCGCAAGCCGGGCATGTCGCGCTCCGACCTGCTCAAGGCGAACGCCGAGATCGTCAAGCCGGCGGCCGAGGCCGTGAAGCAGCACGCGCCCAACGCCACGGTGGTCGTGGTCACGAACCCGCTCGACGTCATGACCTGGTACTTCTGGCACGTCTCGGGTCTGCCGCGGAACCGGGTCGTGGGCATGGCCGGCATCCTCGACAGCGCCCGCTTCCGCGCGTTCCTCGCGATGGAGCTGGGGGTGTCGGGCGCCGACATCCAGGCCATGGTGCTCGGTGGGCACGGCGACTCCATGGTGCCGGTGACCAAGTACACGGTGGCCGGTGGCATCCCGGTCGAGGAGCTCATCCCGGCCGACCGCCTCGCGCAGATCGTGCAGCGCACGCGCGACGGTGGCGCCGAGATCGTGAAGCTGCTCAAGACGGGCTCGGCCTACTACGCGCCGGCCATGTCGGCGGTCGAGATGGTCGAGGCGATCCTGCTCGACCAGAAGCGACTCGTGCCGTGCTCGGTCTCGCTCGAGGGCGAGTACGGGCTCAAGGACCTGTTCATCGGCGTGCCGATCGTGCTCGGTGGCAAGGGTGTCGAGCGCATCGTGTCGCTCAAGCTGTCCGACACCGATCAGGCGGCGCTCGCCAAGTCGGCGAAGGACGTCTCCGACATGATCGCCGAGTTGAAGGGCTGAACCGCCGGGGCGCGCACGCCGCGTCCCCGTCACGACGACGGCGCCCCCTCACCGGGGCGCCGTTCGCGCGCACTCCAATCGCGTTCCCGAACCGCGAGTCTCGTGCGGCGAGGAGCGTTCGAATTCCCGGAACGACGAGTCGGCGTCGAATGGCTCTATCCCAGCTGACGCGAGCGCATCGCGTCATGGCCAACCGGGATTGGCTCGTGCCGGTCCCCTACGATCCCCCCCACACCCTCCACCACGAGGTGCCCGTGTCCACGCCCATGCCGGTCCGCCCGCTCCACCGCTACACGCTCGAGCAGCCCGAGTTCGGGCGCATCGAGGTGGTGTCGTTCCTCTCGCCGCAGGACCTCGAGGGGCTGGGCGGGTTGCCCGGGCGCGCCATCCTCGCGCGCATGCGCGACCCCGAGGGCGGGCCGGGGGAGGACAACCTCGAGTGGAACGGCACGTTCCTGCAGGCACTGCACGAGGTCGTGAGCGAGTGGTTCCCGCGCCTGCCCGATGTCGCCGCGCTCGCGCTCGGCCCCTCGGCCACGCACGTGCACGTGCGCGTCACGCGTCCTGGCCGCACCGGGCGGGTCGAACAGCCGTCTGACGTGATGGGCCGGTTCGCGGTCCGCGACGGGGCGATCGACCCGGACTCGTACGAGCCGCACGAGGGCTTCCTCCCGATCACCGAGGAGGGGGTGTTCCTCATGCACCCCGACCTCGAGCGCGCGTTCCTGGCCACGCTGGGCACCACCCCCGAGGCCTGAACCCGGCCCCGGTCTGCGGCGTGGACCCGACCCCCGCGTCGTGCTAGCCTGCACTCCCGTGCAAACGGGAACCCACGAATCCGGCCGCGCCGTACTGGGCGTCATCCCCGCCCGCTACGGCGCGTCTCGTTTCCCCGGTAAGCCCCTCGCGATGTTGTGGGGCAAGCCGATGATCCAGCACGTCTGGGAGCGCGCCCGTGCGGCGAGTGGTCTGGACGAACTGGTCGTCGCCACCGACGACGATCGCATCGCCTCGGCGGTGCGCGCGTTCGGCGGCTCGGTCGAGATGACCTCGCCCGAGTGTGCGAGCGGGACCGACCGCGTCGCCGAGGTGGCGCGCCGTCGGCCGTGGGCCCAGGTCGTGCTCAACCTGCAGGGCGACGAGCCGGAGTTGGAGACCGGCGCGGTGTCCCGGCTGGTCGAGGTGATGCGCGCCGACGACTCGATCCGCATGGGCACCGTGGCACACCACGAGCCCGACCTCGCGGCGATGGCGTCGGAGCACGTGGTCAAGGTGGTGGTGGACGACGCCGGCTTCGCGCTCTACTTCAGTCGCGCGGACCTCGCCGGTGCGTCGCGGGGCGGGCCGGCACTGCGCCACGCGGGCGTGTACGCGTTCCGGCGCGACCTGCTGCAGGAGTTCGCATCGTGGCCGCCCGGGCGGTTGGAGATGGCCGAGCGGTTGGAGCAGTTGCGCGCCGTCGAGCGTGGCGTGCGCATCCGTGTGGTGTTGGGGGAGCGGCCGTTCGCGGGGGTGGACACCCCCGAGCAGATGGCCGCGCTCGAGGCGCGCGGGCCCTGGCCCGCCGCCGTTTGAGGTTCGTCGTCCCGTCGTTCCGCGTTTCGCGTCTGCGTGCTGCAAGGATCGTCACACCGTCCGGGGGACCCACGGGATGGGTCCCGGGGAGAGGACCATGGCCAAGATCGTCGTCGTGACCGGTGGTGTCGTCTCGTCGCTCGGCAAGGGCATCGCCGCCGCGTCGCTCGCCCTGCTGCTCAAGGCGCGCGGGTTCCGGGTCACCATCCAGAAGCTCGACCCGTACCTCAACATCGACCCGGGCACGATGAGCCCGTTCCAGCACGGCGAGGTGTTCGTCACCGACGACGGGGCCGAGACCGACCTCGACCTCGGGCACTACGAGCGCTTCACCAATGCCTCGGTGACGCGCAGCCACAACGTCACGGCTGGCCAGATCTACGACTCGATCCTGTCGCGCGAGCGTCGCGGCGACTACCTCGGTCGCACCGTGCAGGTCATCCCGCACGTCACCGACGAGATCAAGAAGCGCGTCCACTCGCTCGCGCTCGCCACGCAGTCCGACGTGCACATCGTCGAGATCGGCGGCACGGTGGGCGACATCGAGTCGCTGCCGTTCATGGAGGCCATGCGTCAGCTCAAGCTCGAGCACCGGCGCGACGTCCTCAACGTGCACGTCACGCTGGTGCCGTACATCAAGGCCGCGGGCGAGGTGAAGACCAAGCCCACCCAGCACTCGGTCAAGGAGCTGCGCGAGATCGGCATCCAGGCCGACATCCTGCTCTGCCGCAGCGAGACGCCGCTCGACTCCGACGTGCGCGAGAAGATCGCGCTGTTCTGTAACGTCCCCACCGAGGCCGTCATCGCGGCCACCGACGTGAGCAGCATCTACGAGGTCCCGGGCGTGTTCCACGCCGGCGGCCTCGACGACCTCGTCGTGGACATGCTCGGCCTGCCCGACAAGAGCGTGCAGCCGCCCGACCTCGCGTCGTGGAACGAGTTCGTGCGCCGCGTCACGCGCCCCGAGAAGCAGTGCGAGATCGCGGTGGTCGGCAAGTACACGCACGTGCGCGACGCCTACAAGAGCATCATCGAGGCGTTCGTCCACGGCGGTGCGGCCAACAAGGCGCGCGTGAACCTGCGCTGGGTCGAGAGCACCGAGATCGAGTCCAAGGGTGCGGCCACGCTGCTCGGCGACGTGGACGGCATCCTCGTGCCCGGCGGGTTCGGGGAGCGCGGCGTCGAGGGCAAGATCGCGGCGGTGCAGTACGCGCGCGAGCGCAGCGTGCCGTTCTTCGGCATCTGCCTGGGCATGCAGGTCGCGACCATCGAGTTCGCGCGTCACGTCGTGGGTTGGGCCGACGCCCACTCGAGCGAGTTCGACTCCGGCAGCGAGCACAAGGTGATCGACCTGCTCGCCGACCAGGCCGGCGTGGTCGAGAAGGGCGGTACCATGCGGCTCGGCGCCTACAAGTGCGCGTTGCGCGAGGGCAGCCTCGCCGCCCGCGCCTACGGCACGCCCGAGGTGAGCGAGCGTCACCGCCACCGCTACGAGCTCAACAACAAGTACGCGCAGCAGCTCACCTCGCGCGGGCTCGTGCTGTCGGGCAAGTGCGTGGGGCGTGAGCTCGTCGAGATCTTGGAGCTGCCCGACCATCCGTGGTTCCTCGCGGTCCAGTTCCATCCCGAGTTGCGCAGCCGTCCGCACGATCCGCACCCGCTGTTCCGCGACTTCGTGCGCGCCTCGCTCGAGCGCCGCGTGGCGCGTCTGGGCGGCAACGACTTCGTGCCGGCCGAGACCCCGGGGCAGGCGGCGGGAGCGACCCACGCGTGAGGAGCTTCGACCTCGGGGGAGCGACCGTCGGCGGACCGCGACTGCTGGTGGTCGCGGGGCCTTGCGTGGTCGAGAGCGCCGACCTCTGCCTGCGCATCGCCGAGACCCTGCGCGGGCTGGCGGCCGAGCGCGGTCTGCCGTTCGTGTTCAAGGCCAGCTACCGCAAGGCGAACCGCTCGAGTGGCGGTTCGTTCGCGGGCCTGCCGGGCGATGAGGGCCTGGCCGTGCTGGCGCGCGTGCGGCGCGAGCTCGGCGTGCCGGTGCTCACCGACGTGCACGAGACCGGCGAGGTGGCGGGCGCGGCCGAGGTCGCGGACGTGCTGCAGATCCCCGCGTTCCTCGCGCGCCAGACCGCGCTGCTGCAGGCCGCCGCGGCGACCCGCCGCGCGGTGAACGTCAAGAAGGGCCAGTTCATGGCGCCGTCCGACATGGCGAACGCCGTGGACAAGCTGACCGCGGCCGGTGGCGAGCGCATCCTGCTCACCGAGCGCGGGACCACGTTCGGCTACGGCGACCTGGTGGTGGACATGCGCGGACTCGTCACGATGCGCGAGACCGGCTGGCCGGTGCTGTTCGACGCCACGCACAGCCTGCAGCGCCCGGGTGGGCGCGAGACCGGCGGCGACCGCCGCTTCGCGTTCCCGCTCATGCGCGCCGCGGTGGCGTGCGGGGTGGACGGTCTGTTCTTCGAGGCGCACCCCGACCCCGAGCACGCGCTCTCGGACGCCGCGACGCAGTTGCCGCTCGCGCGTGCGGCGGCGTTCCTCGACGAGGCCGTGCGCGTGCACGAGGCCGTGCAGGAGGCCCCGCATGGCGTCCGCCGCCCCTGAGACCGGCCCCATCCGCGTCCTGTTCCTCGACGTGGACGGCACGCTCACCGACGGCATCATCGGGTTCGCGCGCGACGGCGACCACCGCCACTTCTGGGTGCGCGACGGGCTCGCGCTGGAGTGGGCGCGCGACCACGGCGTGAAGCCGGTCGTGATCAGCGGGCGCGCCTCGCTCGCGGTCGAGGCCCGCATGCACGACCTGCGGCTCGAGCACCACCTCGGCATCGCCGACAAGGTGGCGTGCGCCGAGCGTGTGCTGGAGCGCGAGGGCGCGGGCTGGCACGAGGCCGCCATGGTGGGCGACGACCTGCCCGACGTGCCGTTGTTGCGTCGCGTGGCGTGGCCCATCGCGGTCGGCGACGCGGTGCCCGAGGTGGTGCGCGTGGCGCGCACCGTGACGACCGCGCGCGCCGGGTTCGGTGCGGTGCGCGAGGCGGTGGAGGCGGTCCTGCGTCACAACGGGACGTGGGAGCGGGTGCTCGATCGGTACGAGGCGCGGTGATGCGCGCCGAGGGAGGCCCATGGCGGGCGGGGGAACGGTCGTGAAGCGCGATCCGCTGGCGTTGGCGCGCGAGGTCGTGCGCACCGAGGCGCAGGCCGTGGCCGCGCTCGAGGGACGGCTGGACGAGGGGTTCACGCGCGCCGTCGAGTTGATCGCGGCCTGTCGCGGCAAGCTGGTGGTCGCGGGCGTGGGCAAGAGCGGCCTGCTCGGGCAGAAGATCGCCGCCACGCTCACCAGCACCGGCACGCCCGCTGTGTTCCTGCACCCGGCCGACGCGCTGCACGGCGACGCCGGGTTGTTCGCGCGCGGCGACGTGGCGCTGTTCCTGTCGAAGAGCGGCGCGACCGAGGAGCTGTTGGCGCTGCTGCCGTACCTGGAGCGGCTCGGCATCCCGCTCGTCTCGATCGTCACGCAGGGTGGCTCGCCGCTCGCCCAGCACAGCGCGGCCGCGCTCGTGCTGGGGCCGCTCAACGAGGCCTGCCCCATGGACCTCACGCCCACGACCAGCGTCACCGTGACGCAGGTCGTGGGGGACTGCCTCGCGATCGCGCTCATGGAGCAGCGCGGCTTCAAGCCCGAGGACTTCCGGTTCCTGCACCCGGGCGGTGTCATCGGTCGCTCCGCCGCGCGCCGCGTGCGCGAGCTCATGCACGCCGGCGACGACCTGCCGCGCGTGAGCGAGGGCACGCGTCTGCGCGACGTCATGCTCACCATCATGGACAAGCGTCTCGGCATCACCACCGTGCTCGCGGCCGACGGCACGCTGGCGGGGGTGGTGAGCGATGGCGACTTCAAGCGCATCCTCGTGCGTCACCCCGACCCGTGGGCACTCACCGCGGGTGAGGTGATGGCGCGCACCCCCAGCACGATCGGGCCCGACGAACTCGTCGCGAGCGCGGTGCGTCGCATGGAGGACCGTCCCGAGGGGCCCATCACCGCGTTGGTCGTGGTGGACGACACCGGTCGCGCGCTCGGCGTGCTGCACCTGCACGACTGCCTGCGCGCGAGCTGACAGGCTCCGCGCGACGACGAGGCCCGCGTCCCGGTGGGGACGCGGGCCTCGTGCCGTGACGCGGGAGGCTCAGCCCTGATTGTGCGGCGAAGATTGTTGACGCCCCCGGTTAGGCTCGCGCCCGCCGGGGGCGTTCGCTCGTCTCACATCGCCAGCTTCAGCTCGTGCCGGCGCTCGTTGCGGATCCGGGACGTGCGCACTTCGCC
>JBJTRI010000101.1:0-16448 GCA_046076045.1 bacterium | reverse complement strand
CACCGTGACGCCGTCGGCCGAGCGCATGTCCCACGCGATGGCGTGCGCGCCCGCGGACAACGGCCGATCGGCCAGACGCGCCACGCGCCGCCCCTGCAGGTCGAGCAGGTCGAGCCGGGCGTGACCGGCCGCGGGCATCTCCACCACCAGCGTGGGGCCCGCGGACAGCGGCGACGAGCGCAGGGCACGCAGGACCGGCTGGGACGTGCGCTCGGAGCGAGGCGCCACGCCCGGTGCCGACGGTCCCACCGCCCCCGTGGAACCCGCCGGCGTGCCGTCACCGACCGGTGGCTCCTCGACGAGAGGGTCCTCGGCACGCCCCGAGCCCGGCAGCGCACCACCGTTCGAGATCGGCGCCGGGGTCACGCTCAGCCACTCGGTCGTGTACAGCTCGTCGTCGGTCGTGATCCGGATCGTGAAGGGCGCCGTCGGGTCGGAGCCGATGACGCGGTGGCGCGGATACCAGAGCACGGTCGTCGTGTCCCCTGCGAGGGTCGGATACGGACCCATACCGGAGTCGTCGAACGGCACCTGGTACTCGCCGCCGTTGGGCCAGCGCGCGATGATCTTGAGCCCCTGGTCGCGGTCCTGCGGATTGCGCACGACCATGCGCAGGCCGACGGGTTGCCCCTCGACCACGGCGGACGCGGTCCAAGCCAAGGACCGCACGCGGTAGCCGACGGGCTCCACCAGGATGAACGCCTCGGGCCCGTACCACTCCATGCGACGGATGACGATGCGGTCCGCCATCACGTGTGCGAACAACTCGAGCGGGCCGACGCGCAGCATCTCCGAGGCGTACCACGCGCGCGTGTCCTCGCCCACGATGTTGCTCAGCCGGCCGCGGTACGCCCACTGCGACGGCTCCCCCACGGGGTCATAGCCCACGAAGAACGACAACGGCTGCCCCGCGCTGGTCGTGACCATCATGAACCAGCGGCCGTTGCGCTGGAACAGGTGCGGCGACTCGGTGAGCGCGTTGAACGAGTTCGAACGGTGCGTGGCCCACAGAGGCTTGAGGTCCTGCCATTGCGTGAGCCCCTGCCCCGTGGAACGGGCCACGCCCACGAGCGTCGAGGCCGTGTCCGTGGCCGGCGAGGCCGTGTAGTACATGAGCCAGCGCCCGGGGGCCGCCGGGTCGGGCATCACGAACGGGTCGCGACACGCCATGAGCGGATCGAGCGGATCCCACCATCCCCAGGACGTCCGCGTCAGGTCGAACACCGGCCCCGTCCCGACGCGGTTCCACGTCATGAGGTCGGACGACACGGCGAGCCCGATGCGCTGGGTCGAGGCGTACGTGCCCGGGTCCTGCGAGACGCCCGTGTAGAACATCCAGTAGAAGCCGCCCGACTCCACGATGTGCGGTGCCCAGACGTGCTGGTCGTCCCAACCGGACGGGTTCACCGCCATGACCGGCGGCAGTTGCGTCCACGTCTGCAGGTCGGTGGAGACCGCGTGCCCGAAGTCCTTCTCGGTCTGGTCGTGGGGCAGCGTCGCGTTGTTCCGGATGTAGAAAAGGTGGTACACCCCGTGCTTGCGCACGAGCGTGAAGTCCTTGGGCCGATAGGGCGCCGGGACCACCATCTCGGCCGCGCGCGACGTCCCGGCCAGCGCCGCGACGACAGCGAGGACCACGAGGACGAGGGAGCACGGATGGCGGAGCGAAGGGTGCACGGGCGGGCGTCCGGGTACGTTCCGGGGAGACAGGCGCAGGCCGCCCCCGGGGCGGGGCCCCGGCGGCTGGCCCATAATCATCCCGGGGGGCCGTCGGCAGCGTCAACGCGATTCGGCCCGAGCCCGCGCGTTCCCCACCCCACCGAAGGCCGCCCGTGATCCAACTGCAAGGGATCCGCTACTCCATCGGTGAGCGGGTGCTGTTCGACGGCGTGGATTGGGTGGTCGGCCCCGGCGACCGGTGCGCCCTCGTGGGCCCCAACGGGGCGGGCAAGACCACCCTCATCCGGCTCATCCTGGGTGAGGTCACCCCCGACGCCGGCACCTGCGTGCGCCCGCGCGGCACGCGCATCGGCTACCTGCCGCAGGAAGCGGCCGAGCGGTTCGAGGGTACGGTGCTCGACCGCGCCATGGAGGCGCACCGCGCGCTGCTCGACCTGCGCGCCGAGCTCGACGGCCTGCACGAGGAGTTGGCGTCGGTGAAGCCCGACGACCCGCACCTCGAGCGCCTGCTCGAACGCGCCGGAGACCTGCAGCACCAGCTCGAGCACCACGCCGAGCACTCGCTCGAGTCCGAGGCGAGGCGCGTGCTCTCGGGGCTCGGCTTCTCGCCCGAGGCGCAGGACCGCCCGCTCGCGACGTTCTCGGGCGGCTGGCGCATGCGTGCGGCGCTCGCCGCCCTGCTGCTCTCCGACCCCACCGTGCTCATCATGGACGAGCCCACGAACCACCTCGACCTGCCCGCCATGGAGTGGCTCGAGGACTACCTCGAGTCGTTCCGCGGCGGGCTCATCGTGGTCTCGCACGATCGCGTGTTCCTCGACCGCGTCGCCGACGAGGTGCGCGAGCTCGAGCACGGCCAGATGACGCCGTACACCATGCGGTTCTCGCTCTACCTCGAGGAGAAGGAGCTGCGGCGCGAGCAGGCCGCCGCCAGCAACGCGCAGTTGGAGGGCCGCATCGCGCAGCTGCAGCGCTTCGTGGAGCGCTTCGGTGCCAAGAACACCAAGGCCGCGGCTGCGCAGAGCAAGCGCAAGCAGATCGAGCGCTTGAAGGAGCAGCGCGTCGTCATCCCGCGCTCGGCGCGCTCGCTGCGCTTCACCTTCCCCGCCCCGCCGCACGCCGGGCGCACGCTGGTGCGCCTGCGCGACGTGTCGTTCGGTTACGAGGACGGCCCCGACATCCTGTCGCACGCGCGCGTCGAGATCGAGAACGGCGAGAAGCTGGCCATCGTGGGCGCGAACGGCGCCGGCAAGACCACGTTGCTGCGCATGCTCGCCGGGCAGCTCGCCCCGCGCGCGGGCACGCGCGAGCAACCGCCGCAGACGCGACCGGGCTACTTCGCGCAGCACGCGGCCGAGACGCTCGACGGTCGCGCCACCGTGCTGGGTGCGCTCGAGGATGTGGCCAGCGACGAGTGGCGCCCGCGCCTGCGCGGGCTGCTCGGCATGTTCCTGTTCTCGGGCGACGACGTGTTCAAGCACTGCCGCGTGCTCTCGGGCGGCGAGCGACAGCGCGTGGCGTTGGCGCGCCTGCTGCTCACACCGAGCAACCTGCTGCTCATGGACGAGCCCACCCACCACCTCGACCTGGCCGGTAAGGAGGTGCTCGAGGACGCGCTCGCGCAGTACCCGGGCGGCGTCGTGGTGGTCACGCACGACCGCTCGCTCATGGCCAAGGTGGCCACGCGCGTGCTCGAGGTGGACCACGGTCGCGTCGTGCTGTACCCGGGCGGCTACGAGGATTACGAGAGCACGCGGTTGTCGCGCATGGCCGACGCCGCCGATCGCGAGGAGCGCACCGCCAAACCGGGGCCCGCGCGCCCCGCCCCCGCCCCGGCGACCGAGCGCAAGTCGGACCGGGCCTCGGACCGGGCGGCCGACCGTGCGGCGCAGAACGCCGCCAAGAAGCGCGAGCGCGAACTCGCCAAGCTCGAGGCCGAGATCTCGGCGCGCGAGGCGCGCGTGAAGGCGCTCGAGGACCAGCTCGCGGACCCCGAGCTCTACCACGACGTGGCGCGCTCCAAGGACCTCGTGGCCGAGTACGAGCGCGTGCGCGCCGAACTGGAGTCCATGTGGGAGCGGCTCGCCGAACTGGGCTGAGGGCGCGGCGCGTTGACGACGTGCGGCGCGCTGCGTAGGGTCCACCCATGGCCGACGTGACCCTGCGCACCCACATCTTCATCGACTCGCTGCAGCCGCAGCTCGCCGCGTTCATCGGCACCACCGCGCGCGGCTTCCTGCCGGTGGCGGGCGACGCCTCGATGTTCATCGAGACCGCGCCGGGGCTGGTGATCAACCGCATCACCGACGTGGCCCTCAAGGCCACGCAGGCCACCCCCGCCATCATGGTGGTCGAGCGCGCCTTCGGCCTGCTCGAGATCCACCACCGCGATCAGGGTCAGGTCGTGGACGCGGGGCAGGCCGTGCTCGACTTCCTCGGGATCGCCGAGCACGACCGCATGCAGCCCAAGGTGGTGAGCGATCAGGTCATCCGCGGCGTCGAGCCGTACCACGCGCAGGTCATCAACAAGATGCGCTTCGGCGACATGGTCGTGGCGGGCGAGTCGCTGTTCATCCTCGAGACCGAACCGGCCGGCTACGTGGCGTTCGCCGCCAACGAGGCCCTCAAGGCCGCGCGAGTGAAGCTGGTGGACGCCACGCTGTTCGGCGCCTACGGCCGCCTGTACATGAGCGGCCCCGAGGCCGAGATCGACGCGGCGCGCGACGCCGCCCTGCGCGCACTGGGCAAGGTCAAGGGCCGGGCCTGAGGGCCCCGCCCGTCTGACGCGCTAGAACAGCTCGCCCTGCGGCCACTGCCCGCGCGGGTCCACGACGTCCAGCCCGAGGCGGCGCTTCATCTCGTTCGCGCTCGCCGGCGAGTGCCCGGCCCAGTGGTTGTTGAAGAACCCGTGCACCTCGCGCACCTGCCCCATGGTGCCCAGCACGGCGGACTCCCACTCGGCGAACGACGCGGTGCGGTCCACCACCACCTGGTCGTAGCGCTCGATCTCGCGGCGATCCCCCAGCCAGCGCAGATACAGGAAGTCGGCGGTCACCTCGCGCACGCGCGCGAGCTCGCGCCACTCCGTCCACGCCACCGCGACCCCGTGCGACCTCAGCAGGTCGAACGTGGCCGGCTCGTGCCACGAGGCGTGACGGAACTCCACGGCCAGCCGCACGTCGGACGGACGCGTCTCGAGGAACGACGCCAGGGCGCGCGCGTTCGCCTCGTCGCGCACGAACTCAGCGGGCGTCTGCGCGAGCACCGGCCCCAACTTGTCGCCCAGCGGCTCCAGCGCGCGCGCGAACGCCGCGAACGCCTCACCGGCGTCGTGCAGCCCCGCGTCGTGAGTGATCGCGCGCGGCAGCTTGGCCGCGAACCGGAACCCCGGCGGCGTGTGCCGCTCCCACGAGCGCACGATGGTGCCCTTGGGCGGGCCGTAGAAAGTGTTGTCGAGCTCGACCGTGTCGAAGACCTCGGCGTAGAACGGCAGCCGGTCCTCCTGCTTGGCCCCCGGCGGGTAGAACACCCCGTTCCAGTCCGGGTACGACCAGCCCTGCGTCCCGATGCGCAGCGTGGTGCTCATGGTCTCGGCTCCTGTCGTTCGTCGCGATCGCGCCGGAACGGTGATGCGACGGCACGCCCCAGGGACCTCGCGCCCTCGGCCACCGCTCGCCCACCTCGACGCGCACCCTCCGCCACCGCACTCCCGCCCGCACGCGCACCGTCGGCCACCGCGCTGCCGCCCGCTCGCGCGCCGCGGACCACCGCGCCCCCGGTCGCACGCGCACCGTCCGCCACCGCATCGCCACCGGCACGCGCGCCCTGGAGGCCGCGGGCGGCGAGTCCGCCGCCGAGGTGCGGGGCGAGGAACCCGACCACGCGTCGCTCGTACTCGTCGCGATGCTCCACCCAGACCTCGGTGTGGCGCGCGTCGTCAACGGTCCACGTCACCGCTGAGCGCCCCGTCGCGTCCTCGAGTCGCGACACCTGCTCGCGACCGAAGCGGTCCTCGACCGTGGTCTGGATGAGCAGCACCGGCCGACCGTCGAGGGATCGCAACGGCACGGTGACGTCGAGCGCCCCGGGGTCGTACCCGGTCACCGCACGCCCGAGCTCACGCGTGATCGGGCCCAGCGGCCACGCGGGCAGCCGTCCCACGAAACGCACGCCGTCGTCGATCGCGGCCTCACCCGTGGCGAACGGACAATCGGCCACCACCGCCACCACCTCGGGACGCTCGGCCGCGATCGCAAGGGCGACTGCCCCACCCAGCGATTCCCCGAACAGCGCCACGCGGTCGCGCTCGTGCGTGGGCTGCGCACTCAACCAGTCGAGCGTGGCGCGCGCGTCCTCGCGCTCATAATGGCCGAGCGTGGTGGGCTTGCGGTCGCGCTCACGCGCCGAACGGAAGTCCACGGCCAGCACCGACCAGCCCTCGCGCCGCAGGAAGTGCGCGTAGCGCCACGACCGCCGATGGTCGCGCGCGTAGCCCGCGAACAGCACCACGGTGGCGCGGCGGCGTCCCGCGAGCAGCCACCCGTCGAGGTGATCGCCCTCGCCCACCGGGATGCGCACGCGAGCGGCTTCCGCGTCGAGGTCGGGCACCCCGCCGAGGTCGGCCGGCACGCTCGGGTAAAGCACGATCCACGCCGTCGTGACGGCGAAGACGAGCAGCGCGGAGGACAGCAGGACGAGGGCCTTTCGCATGGCGGGACACCCTAGCAGATGCGCCTCGTCCCCACGGGATGCGTCGCCCCACGCACGACGTCACGCGACCACGCACGATGAACGACGACGGGGCGCCGAACCCGAACGGTTCGGCGCCCCGTGCGTCACGACGTGCCACTCAGTCGAGCTTGACCGTGCGCATGGTGTTCGCCTCGGCTCCGCTGCGCAGGCGGTAGAAGTACACGCCCGAGGGTGCGGCACGACCCGCGTCGTCGCGACCGTCCCACGTGATGGTGTAGGCCCCGGGCAACTGCACCGCGTCGTTCACCAGGGTGCGCACCGTGCGCCCCATGGCGTCGTACACCACCAGGTCCACGCGCTCGGCGGCGAACACCTCGTAGGCGATCACCGTGCTGGCGCGGAACGGCGTCGGGCGACCCGGCGACAGGCGCAGCACGCGAGGTACCGTGGGCGACGGGTCCACCGCGAGCAGGCCGTCGGCGTTCGCCCCGAAGACACGGAAACTGAAGGCCGGCGTCCACGACACACCGTCGGCCGCGGCCGGGTCGGCCACGTACCAGCGCCCGTGGAAGGTGCGGCCGCGCAGCGTCGGGTCCACGGGGATCGCGACCGGGACCGAGGCGAAACCGTTGCCCGAGCCGGAGCCCTGCAGCGTGATGCTCTGCACCGTGAGCGCGGCCGACGACGGCACCACGGCCGAAGCGGGCGGCTCGCTCGAGTCGATCACGAGCGTGGCGGTGGCACCGCCCAACCCACGCTGGAGGCCGACCGTGAACGACGTGTTGCCCGACAGCGGCGGCTCGATGGCGATGACCTGCGGCGTCACCCCGCCGCTGCCCGCGACGCCGGCGCCGGTCACGACCGGCACCAGCTCGCCGTCCGAGAACAGCGACGGGCGATCGAACGGGAACACCTGATCGCGCACGCGCGGGTCGGTGAGCGCACCGCGCAGGAACGCCACCAGCGCGGCCTGCTGCTGCGGGGTCAGGTTGAGCGGACGGATGACCGCCGGCTTGTTGGGCGCGTTGAAGTCACCCCCACGGTTGTAGAACGCGACCACGTCCTCGAGCCGCGCGAACCGTCCGGTGTGGAAGTGCGACGGGCGCAGGTCCACGTTGCGCAGGCTGGGCGTCTTCATCATCCCCAGGTTGCCGATGTTGCGCGTCACCACGAACCGGCCCGAGTCGTCGGCCGCCGGGCGCACGCCGATGTAGTGGAACTGCCCGTCCGAGAACATGGGACCCGCGTGGCACCCGGCGCAGCCCGACTGCCCGAACAACTGCTGCCCCTGCGCCTGCTGTGGGGTGAGCACCGCGGTGCCCGCGATGACCGAGTCGATGCGCGCCTGGTTCGGCAGCAGCGTGCGCTCGTAGCTCGCGATCGCGAACGCGATGCTCGCGGGCGTGACGGCCGGCGAGCCGAACGCCTCCTGGAACAACTGCGGGTAGCTGCGGTTCGCGATCCACGCCTTGAGGTCGGCGGGGATGAACGCGGCGAGCGCGAGCGGCTGCGACGACTGGATGCGCGCGACCACGTTCGGCCAGTCCCGACCGATGTGACCCATCTCGACGTCGGAGACGATGGGGCCCACCGCCTGGCTCTCGAGCGCGCCGCCGGCACGGATGAGCGTGTCGCCCGTGAGGGGATCGAGGAACGCACCGGTCGCACGACCGTCCCAGAACGAAGTCGCCGAGTAGCCGGCCGCGATGTGCGACGGCGTGAAGCGCGCCGTCACCTGACGACCGAGCCCCCAGGTGGAGTGCGACAAGTAGGCTCCGCTCGTGTTCTCGAGCGGCACGCCGAACGAGCCCGTCACGTCGTCGGGCGTCCCGAACACGCCGTCGCGTCCGGGGTGGCGCGAGCCGGTCGCGACGTCGGTGGAGCGCGGATCCGAACCGCCCGCTTCCGAACGATGACAGGTCCCGCACGCGACGGTGTTCGACGACGACAACTGCTCGTCCCAGAACAGCACCTTGCCGAGGTTGGCCTTCGCCGTGGTGAGCGGGTTCGCGGCCGGGGCCGGCATGGGCGGCAACGGCCCCAGCGGCGGCGGGGGCGGCGGCGGCACCTGGGCCAGAGCCACGATCGGCAACAGGAGCAGCAGGCCCCTGAGGTGGCGGAGCACCGGACGGCTGTTCATGACGACCTCCCTCGAAGCGATCGGATGGCGGCAGGGCCCGGAGTCCTGCGGGCGGGACCGGGCGGGACTGCGGCGACCGAGGGAACGGCCGCCCGCCCACGAAGTAGGCAAGTCACGGTCCAGACTCGGTGAAGACGTGAGCGGAACCGCCAAAGCAAGGCATGATAACGGAATCCGACTCGCACTCCACGCAGGTTCTCAGGTCGCGCACCCCCGCGGGTGCCCCGAACGGGACACCGGGTGCGTCCGCCGGTGTCCGTGAGCGCACACCCTCCCCCGGCGTCCGCCGGTGTCCGAGAGCGCACACCCGCCCGACGCGTTCGTCGGTGCGAGTGAGCGCCCCCCGTCGTGGCTCGCCGACATGCACCCCGGCCCCACACGACCGCAGGGCGCCCCAGCGAGCGACCACGCACGGTCGCACCGCCACCAGCACGAAGCGCCGGCCCCGCGAGGGACCGGCGCTTCGCCTCGGCTGACGACTCCTACTTCTGGACCGTGAGATCCCGCGGCCCGATGTACTCGGACATCGGACGGATCAGGTGGTCCTCGGCGTGCTGCTCGATCACGTGGGCCGCCCAACCGGCGCACCGGCCGCAGGCGAACAGCGCCACGAACGAGGCCGGCTTGAGGCCGAGCGACTGCAGCACGAGCGCGGTGTAGAACTCGACGTTCGTGCGCAGGTTGCGGCCCGGCTTCACGTCGTCGAGCACGCGCAGCACCGTGCGCTCCACCTCGCGCGCGAGGTCGAACAGCTGCTTGTCGTTGAGCACCGCGCCGCCCATCTCCTGCGCGACCGTGCTCAGCACCTCGGCGCGCGGGTCACGCACCTTGTAGACCCGGTGGCCGAAGCCCATGATGCGCCGCCCGGCGGCGAGCTCGGCACGCACCCAGGGCTCGGCGTTCTCGACCGTCTTGATGTCGATCAGCATGTCGAGCACCGGCCCCGGCGCACCGCCGTGGAGCGGGCCCTTCATGGCGCCGATGGCACCCGTCACCGCGCTCACCATGTCCGAGCGCGTGCTGGCGATGACACGACCGGTGAACGTCGAGGCGTTCATGCCGTGGTCGATCACCGTGACCCAGTAGGTGTCGAGCGCGCGAGCCGCGATCGGATCGGGCACCTTGCCGAACACCATGTAGAGGAAGTTCGCGGCGAGCGACAGGTCGGCGCGCGGCGCGATGGGATCCTGACCGGCCTGGATGCGCGTATGCGCCGCCACGATGGTCGGGAAGCGCGCGACGAGCATCTGCGCGGACTCGAAGTCGGCCTCGGGCGTGATCGCGTTGGAATCGGCGAGGTCGAGCGACAGCGTGGCGCACGCCATGCGCAGCGTGTCGATGGGCGACGCGCCCTTCTGCGCGGCCTCGCGCACGAGGCGCATCGTCGTCTCGGGGACTTCGCGCTTGGCCGCGATGGACGCGGTGAGCGCGGCCTTCTCCTCGGCGTTCGGCAGCCGGCCCTTCCACAACAGGTGGGCGGCCTCCTCGAACGTGACCTTGCCGGCGAGCTCCTTGAGCTCGTAGCCGCCGATGATGAGCACGCCGTTCTGACCATCCACGTGGCTCATGCGGGTCTGGGCGGCGACCACGCCATCCAAGCCGCGCGGCTTGGACTGGGGCGTCGTGCTGGACATGGGGACTCCTTCGAATGATGACGACGTTCCGGACGGAACGGGGGATGGTGAGCGAGCCGAGCGAATATCGCACCGCGCACGCGCGCCCGCAACGCGACCACCCTCCCGCCGGCATACCACCGTGGTCGCCCCCCGGGCCGGGGCGCGCCGGCCGCGGGTCAGTCCGCGCCGAGCGTGGCGAGGAACTCCGCGGTGTGCTGCCCGAGCGCGGGCGGCGGCAGGTCCACGGGTGGGCGGGCCCCGTCCACGGCCCACGGCAGGGCCATGAGCGGAGTCACCGTGCCGTCCGGCAGGGTCCGCGGGCCCACCAGTCCGCGCTGCGCCAGGGCCGGGTCCGCCACCGCCTCGTGCACCTCGCGCACCGGACCGACCGGCACCCCGGCCGCCCGGAACGCCTCGATCCAGCGCTCGCGCGTGCCGGTGGCGAACCGCTCGGCGAGCCACCCCACCACCTCGGCGCGGTGCAGCACGCGCTCGGGGTTGCGGGCCCAGCCCGGATCGCGCGCGCGCTCGGGCTCGCCCAACGCCTCGCACACCCGCACCCACTGCGCGTCGTTGCCGACCGCGAGCACGAACATACCGTCGGCGGCGGCGAACGTCTGGTACGGGACGATCGTGGGGTGCGCGTTGCCGTGGCGGCGCGCGGGCGTCCCGGTGGAGAGCGCCGACTGCGCGACGTTGACGAGCGCGTGCACGCCGACCTCGGCCAGCGCCACGTCGAGGTGCGCCCCCACCCCGTGACGCAACCGCCCGACGAGTGCGGCCAGCACCGCGGCCGCGGCGTGCGCGCCCGTCAGCACGTCCACCAGCGCCACGCCGACCTTGAGCGGCGGGCCCTCGGGCGTACCGGTCACGCTCTGCAGACCCACGAAGCCCTGCAGCACCGCATCGTAGCCGGGCAGGTGCGCGTACGGGCCGTCCTGCCCGTAGCCGGTGATGGAGCACACCACGAGGCCCGGGTGGCGGGCGCGCAGCGTGGCGGGGTCGAGCCCGAACGGCGCGAGCGCTCCCGGCAGGAAGTTCTCCACCACGACGTCGGCGCGCGCGGCGGCGCGCTGGAGCGCGGCACGGTGCGCGGGGTCGCGGAAGTCGAGCGCGACCGAGCGCTTGTTGCGGTTCACCGACAGGTAGTAGGCACTCGCCCCGCCCACGAACGGCGGCCCCCACGCGCGGGTCTCGTCACCGTCTCCGGGACGCTCCACCTTCCAGACCGTGGCACCGAGGTCGCCGAGCAGCTGCGTAGCGTAAGGCCCCGCGAGCACGCGCGAGAGGTCGAGCACGGTGAGGCCCGCGAGCGGGCGCGTGCTCGCGGGTGCCGTCACGCGCCCGTGCTCCTCCCGGCGAGGTCGTCCACGAACGGACGCGACTCGAGCGCGCGGCCGGTGGCCCGACGCGTGAGCTCGCGCCAATCCCAGCGCTTGCCGGGCGCGTAGTAGTTGGGGACGAGGAAGCCGGCCACCTCGGGGGCGCGCACGTAGCGCTCCCACACCCGCTCGCCGCCACCGAGCACGACCCGCAGCAGGTGGTCCTGCAACTGCGACGCGAGCATCTCGCCGAGCTGGTAGTTGTGGTAGTACACGGGCGCGATGCTGAAGTGGATCTTCGCCGCCCAATCCGGCGCGTGCCGGCCCTCGGGACGCCGCACCCACTGGAAGCGCTCGACGAGGTCCCACCACAACGCGCGCAGGTCCTGGTCGGGGTCGCGGTAGAGCGCGCGCTCCATGTGCACCATGACCATCATCCAGCGCGACTGCACGAGTAGCTGCTCGCGCACCGCGCGCGCCACGGCCTCGGCGCGCGTCGCGAGCGACGCCGGGTCGGCCCCCGCCCACTCCCGCAGCCAGACCGGGTTCTTCGACAGCCGCCCGAACAACATCGCGCTCGCCTCGGTGCTCAGGATGTGGGCCTGCCCGCGCAGGATCCACGGCAGGTCGCGCGCCACGTGCTGGTCGTACACGGCGTGGCCGTACTCGTGCAGCATGGTGCCCATCCAGCGCTCGTTGGGCTTCACGTTGCACAGCACGCGCACGTCGGCCCCGCGGTCCATGGACATGCAGAACGCGTGCTGGCACTTGCCCTCGCGCTCGTACAGGTCGGCGCGCGACAGCATCTCGCGGATGTCGAACCCGACCGCCGCGAAGTAGCGCTCGGTGAGCGCGACCACGTCGAGCGACTCGTAGTACGGGTCGAGGCTCACCTCGGCGGCGGGCGCCTCCTGGAAGAACGGGTCGGAGTAGTGCCACGGCCGCAGCGCATCGCTGGCGATGCCGAAGCGCTGCGCGAGCCGGCGGTCGAGCCGGTCCTTGTAGTCGCGCCACAGCGGCGTGGTCTCGCGCTCGAGCTCGTCGAACAGGGCGAACAACTCGCGCTCGTCGAGCTCGTCGAGTTCGAGTGCCATGGAGTAGTGGTTCGCGAACCCCAGCGACCGCGCCGCCTCGTTGCGCAGCCGCACCAGCGTGAGCAGGTCGGCCTCGACCTGCGCGCCGACCTGCTTGCTCGCCTCCCAGGCGCGCCGCCGCAGGTCGAGGTCGTCGGAGGTGCGCAGGATGTCCACGAGCGCGTTGTCGGGCACCGCGCGGCCGTCGAGCTGGGCGCGGAACTGGTTGAAGCGCGCCTCGAGCGACTTGGACAACTCGACCTGCCGTGCGATCGCCTCGGGCGCGATCTGCTGCTCGCGATGGCGGTCGTGCAGCAGCTTGAGCTGGCGGTCGAGCAGCGGGTCCGCGAGCGGGCCGCCCGCCCGCAGGCGCGACAGTGTGGCGAACGCCTCGGGCCGCGCGAGCATGAGCCGCAGCTCGGTCTCGAGTCGCGCGCTCTCGCGCAGCGGGGCCTCGTCGGGCGTGGTGTTGGCGAGCCAGTAGGACTGGTTGAACGCGAGTTCGCGCGGCTTCGACTCGGCCACGAAGGCCTCGACGAACGCGGACAGTTCGGCGGCGCGCGGATCCGGGGCGTTCGACACGACGGTTCTCCGGGGTTCGGGACGACGGTGCGACGGGAGCACCGGAGTGTGCGCCCGCGACGCCGCCGGCGGCAAGTGCGCGCGACTATCGCCGCACGAGACGGCGGTACATCGTCGGGCGGCGGTTCGAGAACAGCGGCGTCCTCTCGGTGAGTCGCTTGTCGCGCGCCCGCGCGAGGTCGCAGTCCACCGCCATCGCGGTCTCGGCGACGCGGCCGGCGCGCGCGACCACCTGACCGCCCGGGTCCACGACCTGACTGCGCCCGGTGAACGGCACGCGCCCGCCCGGGCGGGTCTCGGTCCCGGTGCGGTTGGCGGTCACGGTCCAGACGCGGTTCTCGAGCGAGCGCGTGCGCATGGCCTCCTGCGCGTTGGCGAACACGAGGTTCGAGGGGTGCGCGATGACGTCGGCGCCCTCGAGCGCGAGCACGCGCGCGGCCTCGGGGAAGCGCCAGTCGAAGCAGATGAGCATGCCGATGCGCGCGGGTCCGACGCGGTGCACGGCGAGCGGCAGGTTGCCGGGCGAGAACCACTCGCGCTCGCGCTCGAACAGGTGGAGCTTGCGGTACACGGCCTTGGTGCCGCGCGGCCCCACGAGCAGCGCGCTGTTGTAGGTGCGGCCGCGCGCGCGTTCGGGGAAGCCCGCGATGTAGTGGCGACGCTCGCGGCGCGCGGCGTCGGCGAGCATGCGCGCGGTGATCCCGCGCTCGGCGTCCTCGGCCGCGGCGGACACCTCGGCGTGCGACGAGAACACGTAGCCGCTCGACCACAGTTCGGGCAGCACCACGAGGTCGGCCTCGACGCGCGCGGCGAGCGCGAGACCGTGGGCGAGGTTGCGCTCGGGCTCACCGAAGTGCGGACGGCTCTGGACGAAGGCGACGCGGATCGAGCTCATGCGGGCACCGTAGCGTGCGCGCCCTGCGCACGGCAACGTCGGCGACGACACGCGAACGGCGGCCGGACGGGCGCGAGGCCGGTCCGACCGCCGAAGGTTGCGGGTCCTTCACGACCCGCCGGCGACCCGCACGCGGCGGGTCCTCATGGCGCCCACGGGCGCCGGGGTTCACGGGTTCACGACGAGCGCATCACCACCGGACATCCGGGAATCGCGGGAAGTGCGGGGTGCGTCGCCGCCTCCCGCCCACCCCAGCCGCGCGACCGCCGCCACGTTCAGCAGCTGCACCTCGTGAGCTCGCCGGAGCACGATGAACGCGTCCGGGCGCTGGTTCACGAAGTCCGACAACCGCTGCGTGGGTCGCTCGAGCGGCATCCAGATGCGGCCGGACAGCACGCTTCCGTCCGTCAGCCATACCTCGGCCTCCTCCTCGCGCGACGGCCCTCGGCCGGGCGCGAACACGTCGTCCGCCGAGACGTCCGGACCCGGCACGAGCCTCAGCCACCGCGAACGGTTGCAGAGCTCGACCCGGCCGTCCGATCCCGTCTCCACGGGGATGAACCGCGACGGTGAGTTGAGCCGCGACAGGATCGTCGGGTGACGACGGCCCGTCGGGTCGAGGTCGAGGAGGATCCGGCCTTCGGCCGCACCCCGGTCGGCGCACCAGAACGAGACCGGCACCCGACGTTTGGGGATTCGATGATCCATGCTCGTGGTCCTCGAGCCCGGCCGCCGCACCGACCCGGTTGCGCTTCCGCATCCGGGCGGGCGAGCGATCGACGCCGGCTCGACCGGACACTCGAGCAATCGCCACGCCAACGCCGCGCCGCCGCACGCAACGTCTGCCGCGAACGCTGTGCGCGAACGGCTTGCGCGGGCTCGGGCCGCGCGGCTCCGACCCACCCACCGTGGGTCACGAACGGACCACGCGTGCAGCGCGCACGCCGTCATGCCGCGTGCCCTCGCATCCTGCGTGGTGCCAGCGCGCGCCGTGAGGCGGCACCGAACACGGTCGCGTCGGGCCTGCCGCTGCGGTCGCACGGGCCTGTCCCCCGCCCCTCCGCCGCTGATACGATGGAGGCATGATCCAGCGCGCGTCCGAACCGCCCGGGCCACGCCCGCGCCCCCTGCTGAGCCGACTGCGCGGCCCCTCGCTCGAGACCCTCGGGCTCCTCGGGGTCGCCCTCGCGCTGCGGCTGGCGTTCGTGTTCGCCGTGCACGGCCCCGACGCGCAGCCCTCGTCGGACGGCATCACCTACGACGCGCTGGCGTGGAACATCGCGCGCGGGATGGGCTTCTCGCTCGAGACCGAGGGGGGCTTCTACCCCACCGCCAAGGCCCCGCTGCTACCGTGGCTGCTGAGCCTCGTCTACCAGGTCACCGGGCACGTACACTTCGCCGCGCTCGTCATGCAGTGCGTGCTCGGCGCGCTGGTGCCCGTGCTCGTGCGTGCGCTCGGTCGGTCGCTGTTCGGCCCCGGCGTGGGCCGCATCGCGGCCTGGCTGTCGGTCGTGCATCCGCTGCTCGTGTTCTTCTCGGGCTACCTGCTCACCGAGAGCCTGTTCACCGTGATGCTGCTCGGCGGGCTGCTCGCGAGCACCGAGTGGCTCAAGTCGCCGAGCGGTGCGAGTGCGTTCCGCATGGGCGTGATGTGGGGCCTCGCCACGCTCGCACGCCCGACGGCGCTGCCCATGCCGTTCCTCGTCGCGCTGTGGGCATGGGCGCCGCTCGGGCTCATGCTGCGCCCCGAGGAGCGCCGCCGGCAGGTCGCGCTCGTGGGCCTGGCGCTCGCCCTCACGCTGGCGCCGTGGGCGATCCGCAACACGGTCGTGCTCGGCGAGTTCGTGCTCGTCACCACGGGTGGTGGGCGCACGCTGCTCGACGCGAACAACCCGCGCGTGTGGGACGACCCCGTGATGCGCGGCAACGCCATGAGCACCGCCGAGTCCGAACCGTGGCGCACGCGCTGGCAGGGCCTGTCCGAGACGCAGGTGGATCGCTACGCGAGCGCCGAGGCGATCGCGTTCGGGCTGTCGCGCTGGCGCGACTGGCCCGCGATGGCGTGGGCGAAGTTCGCGCGCCTGTGGCGACCCACCGCGCTCACGCCCGGCACCGGGCGCTGGTGGGCGGCGGGCTCGCTGCCCGACCGTCTGCTCGGGGCCACCGACCCGCTGCTGCTGTGGTCGCTCGTGACCTGGCCGCTCGCACTGCTCGGGCTGGTGGTGACGCTGCGCGGCAAGCGGCGCTGGTTCCAGTCGCTGCCGCTGCTCGCGATCGGGCTCTCCACCGCGGGCGCGCTCGTGTTCTGGGGCGCGCTCCGCATGCGCGTGCCGCTCGAACCGCTGGTGCTGCTCTACGCCGCGACCGGGCTCGCGCACCTGCTGTGGCGGGCACGCGCGCGCCGCGCGGGTCTGGCGCTCATCGCCTCGACCCGGCGCTGACGCGCGA
>JBJTRI010000100.1:0-32081 GCA_046076045.1 bacterium | reverse complement strand
CGACTGCGCGCGCTCACGGCGTGCGTGGACCGCGTGCGGCTCGACCACTTCATCGGGTTCGTGCGCTACTGGTCGGTGCCGCCCGATGCGCCCGACGCCCGCCCCGGCGCATGGTGCCCCGGCCCCGGCGAGCCGCTGTTCCGCGCGCTCGAGCGCGCGCTCGGCGGCCTGCCGATCGTCGCCGAGGACCTCGGCGAGATCGGGCCCGACGTGGAGGCGCTGCGCGACACGTTGGGACTGCCGGGCATGAAGGTGCTGCAGTTCGCGTTCGGGAGCGACGACGACAACCCGTTCCTGCCCGCGCACCACGTCCGCAACGCGGTCGTCTACACGGGAACGCACGACAACGACACCACGCGCGGCTGGTGGTCGCAGGCCACGCCCGAGGAGCGCGCCCGGGCCCGGCGCGTCATGGGCCCCACGAGCGGCGACGTGGCGTGGGACCTGATCGCGACCGCGATGGCGTCGGTCGCCGACACCTGCATCGTGCCCATGCAGGACGTGCTCTCGCTCGGACGCGAGGCGCGCTTCAACACGCCCGGCCGCGCGGCCGGCAACTGGACGTGGCGCATGACGCCGGGGCAGACCACGCCCGCACTCGCCGAGCGACTGCGCGCGCTCACCGCCCTGCGCGACCGCCTGCCCGAAGGCCACTGAAGGGGCGCGCGGCGGTGGCCGCCACGCTGAGCCGGGCGCAACCGTGCACGCACTTGCCGCGGGCGGCGCGCCGTCGCATCTTCGGGCGTCCTCGCGCCGTGTGCGCCCGCCCACCATCCTGCCCCGGAGGCCCGACATGACCGCCCGCGCCCACCAGTTGCTCGACCTCGGCCAGAGCGTGTGGCTCGACTTCATCCGCCGCGGCCACCTGCTCGACGGCGGGTTCGACCGCGACGTGCGCGAGGCGGGCGTGGTGGGTGTGACGTCGAACCCCACCATCTTCCAGCAGGCGATCGCGGGCAGCCGCGACTACGACGCCGCGCTCGCGCAGGGCATCGCGCAGGGGCTCGAGGGCGAGGCGTTGTTCGAGTCCCTCGCGATCGGCGACATCCGCATGGCGTGCGACCACCTCCGTCCGCTCTACGACGCCACGCACGGTCGCGACGGCCGGGTGAGCCTCGAGGTCAGCCCCACGCTCGCGCGCGACACCGCGGGTACCACCGCGGCCGCTGCGCGACTGCACGCCGCGGTCGCGCGCCCCAACGTCATGATCAAGATCCCCGCGACGCGCGAGGGCCTGCCGGCCATCGCCTCCACGATCGCGGCCGGCATCAGCGTCAACGTGACGCTCATCTTCACGGTCGAGCGCCACCGCGAGGTCATGGAGGCGTGGCTCACCGGGCTCGAGCACCTCGCGGCCTCGGGCGGCGACCTCTTGTCGGTGCGCTCGGTGGCGTCGTTCTTCGTCTCGCGCGTGGACTCCAAGGTGGACGCCGCGATCGACCAGCGGCTCGCCACGCTGCCGGCGGGCGCGACCGAGCGCGTCGAACTGGAAGGGCTGCGCGGGCAGGCCGCGGTCGCCAACGCGCGCCTCGCGTACGAGGCGTTCGGCGAGGTCGTGGCGGGCGAGCGATACCGCACGCTCGCATCGCGCGGCGCTCACCCGCAGCGGCCGCTGTGGGCGAGCACGAGCACCAAGAACCCCGCCTACCGCGACGTGCTCTACGTCGAGGAACTCGTCGGCCCCGACACGGTCAACACGATGCCGCCCGCCACGCTCGTGGCGTTCAACGACCACGGCGTCGTCGAGTCGCGCATCACGCGCGACGTGCCGGGCGCGCATGCGCTGTTCGCACGCCTCACCGCACTCGGGGTGCCGGTCGCCACGCTGCTCGAGCAACTCGAGCCCGAGGGCGTGACCGCGTTCGAGCGCTCGTTCACGGACCTGCTCGCCACGCTCGAGACGCGCCGCCGCGCACTCGTCGCGGGCGAGGGGGCGGCACGATGAGCGCGCTCACGCTGCGTCTCGGTGCACACGCGCAGGCGGTGGCCGACCGCGTTGCCATGCTGCGCGGCGAGGGCTTCCACACGCGGCTCGTCCAGCGCGACGACTCGCTGTGGGGCGACGACCCCTCGCGCCGCGCGGTGATCGCCAACCGGCTCGGCTGGGTGGACTCGCCCGCGGCCATGCTGGAGCGCGCCGGGGAGTTCCGCGACTTCGCCGCCGACGTGGCCGACGCCGGCTTCGAGCGCGTGCTGCTGCTCGGCATGGGCGGTTCCAGCCTCGCCCCCGAGGTGCTGTCGCGCGTGCTGGGCGTGGGCCCGGGCGGACTGCCGCTCACCATGCTCGACGACACCTCGCCGGCCGCGGTGCGCGCGGCCGCAGCCACGTGCGACCCGCGCCGCACCCTGGTGCTGGTGGCCTCCAAGTCCGGCGGCACGATCGAGGTGACCTCGTTCGAGAAGGCGTTCCGCGCGCGCGCGGTCACCGCGCTCGGCGACGCCGCAGGCCGCTCGTTCGTGGCGATCACCGACCCCGGTACGAGCCTCGAGTCGCACGCGGGCGCGCACCACTACCGACGCGTGTTCACCAACCCCGCCGACATCGGCGGGCGCTACTCGGCGTTGTCGTGCTTCGGGCTCGTGCCCGCGGCGCTGCTCGGCGTGGACCCCGCCGAGTTGTGCCGCGAGGCGATGGCCGAGCGCGCTGACCTGCTCGACCACGGCACCGCCCTCACGCTCGGGGCCGCCCTCGGCGTGCTCGCGCACGCGGGACGCGACAAGCTCACGCTCGTGCTCGGCGCAGGCCTCGAGCCCCTCGGCGTGTGGATCGAGCAGTTGGTCGCCGAGAGCACGGGCAAGGAGGGCCGCGGCATCCTGCCCGTGGACGGCGAGGCGCTCGCGAGCCCTGAGGCGTACGGCCACGACCGCGTGTTCGTGTCGGTGACGATCGGGGCGCCCGACGCCGCGACCTCGGCCGCGCTCGACGCGCTGGCCGCGGCGGGTCACCCGGTGATCCAGTGGAGCCGGCCGCACGCGCTCGGCATCGGCGCGGAGTTCCTGCGCTGGGAGCTCGCGACCGCGGTCGCGAGCGCGGTGCTCGGCGTGAACCCGTTCGACGAACCCAACGTGTCCGAGGCCAAGGCCGCCACCAAGCGCGTCCTGCAGCAGGCCACCGCGCAGGGCGTGCTCCCGGCCCACGCGCCGCGCGCGCGCGACGGCTCCCTCGAATGGCACGCCGCCCCCACGGTGACCGCGCCCGAAGGCGATGCGGTCGCGTGGGCGCGCGCGTTCCTGGCGTGGTTCCGCCCCGGCGACTACGGCGCGGTGCTCGCGTACCTGCACCGCACCGACGCGCGCCACGCCTCGCTCGAGCGCGTGCGGCACGCCCTCCGCACGGGTGCGCGCGCCGCGGCCACGCTCGGCTACGGGCCGCGCTACCTGCACTCGACCGGGCAGCTCCACAAGGGCGGCCCCGGCACCGGTGTGTTCCTGGAGGTCACGGTCGAGGAGGGCGACGAGCCCATCCCGGGCGAGGCGTTCGGGTTCCGCACGCTGCGCGACGCGCAGGCCGCGGGCGACCACGAGGTGCTCGACGCGCACGGGCTGCGCGCCCTGCGCATCCACGTGGGCGGTGACGCCGACGCGGGTCTCGCACGACTGGCCGAGGCTTTCGAGGCCGCGGCACGCGGCTAGTCCCGCGCGTCTCCACGGGGGCGTCCGGCGCGGTCCGCTGGATGCCCCCGCCGCGTTCCACGGCCCGTCATCGCACCGTGGGGTATGCTCATGGGGTCACCCTCGCCCCCTCCCCGGAAGGTCCCATGCACCTGCGTCCCGTCCTCGCCCTCGTCCTGATCGCCGCCGCCTCCATCGCCGCGACGCCGCCCACCCGCCCGAGCGCGGACGCCGCGAGCCGTGCGCTGGAGCGCGTCGCCGAGCGCTATCGCACGCTCACGAGCTATCAGCTCGAAGGGCAGGGCGTGAACGAGGTCGGCAACGCGACCGAGAAGCGCCAGCAGGTCACCTCGATGCGGTTCCTCGTGCATCGCCCGGGACGGTTCGCCTCGACGATCCGCACCCCCGAGGGCGTGCAGCGCATGGCGACCGACGGCGACAGCCTGTGGACCGCGGCGCCGGCCCTCGGCCAGTACATGGTGCGTGCCGTGAGCGCGGTGCGCGCCACGCCCGAGGGCGCGCAGTTCGACCGCCAGATCGACCCCGCCGCCGAGTACGCGCAACTGCTCGTCGCGGCGACCGCGGTGCGCGCGCTCGGGCCCGACACCGTGCACACCGTAGCCGGCGTCGTGCGCTGCGAGCGCTACGCCCTCACCCTGCCGCCGCCCGGCGAGGGAGCGCTCGAGGGCGTCACCGTGTCCCCGCGCGTGCTGTGGGTGGACCCCGTCTCGCGCATGGTGCTGCTCGACTCCCTGCGCGTCGAAGTGCAGCACCCGCAGATGGGGCTGGTGCACTCCACCAGCGTGACGCGACTCGTGGTCGCCGAACCCGACGCCAAGCTCCCCGACACCGCGTTCCGCGGCCCCGGCGAGGACGGCCTGCGGCGCGTGCGCCGCTTCTCGCAGCCCTCGGCCGAGCACGCCTCCATGGAGCGCCGCCCCGCGATCGACTTCACGCTCGAGACGCTCGCCGACGGCTCGCCCGTCACGCTGAGTTCGCTCAAGGGCAAGGTCGTGCTGCTCGACTTCTGGGCGACGTGGTGCGGTCCGTGCCGACGCTGGCTGCCCATCGTGGCCCAGGCCATGCGGGCGCACGCCAAGGACGGACTGGTGGTGTACGCGGTCAACGTGCGCGAGGACGAGGACAAGGTGCGCGCCTACCTCGAGAAGCAGAAGCTCGACGTGCCCGTGCTCATGGACCTCTCGGGCAAGGTGGGCTCGCTCTACCGCGCGAACTCCATCCCGCTCACCGTCATCGTGGACCGCAACGGCGACGTGGCGAAGGTCATGCTGGGGTTGCACGACGAGGCGGACCTCGCCGACGCGCTCGCCGAGGTCGGGATCGAGTGACCGTCTAACCGCGCGCGGGCCGCTCGAACGCGCGCAGGGCGGGCGACAGGTCCACGTTGCCGCCCGACAGGATCACGCCCACCCGCTCGCCGGGGCGCGCGATCCCTCGGTGCAGGAGTGCGGCCACGCCGAGCGCACCGGTCGGCTCCACCACCAGTTTGACGCGCTCCCACAGGAACCCCAGCGCCTCCAGAACCTCGGCGTCGGTCACGGTGACGACGTCGTGCGCATGCCGACGGATGAGCGCCAGCGTGAGCGCGCTCAAGGACGGCGTGCGCGCGCCGTCGCAGACGGTGTCGGGATCGTGCACGGTCTCGAGTCGTCCGCTGCGGAACGACCGCGCCCCGTCGTCGCCCGCGGCCGGCTCGGCGCCCACCACACGCGCCCCGCGCCCGTCCACGGCGGCCGCGACGGCGGTGCCGGCCAGCAGCCCACCGCCACCCAGACAGGCCACCAGCAGATCGAACGGGCCGTGGGATTCCAGCAACTCGGCGGCCGCGGTGCCCTGCCCCGCGACCACGTCGGGATGGTCGAACGGCGGGATGAGCGTGGCGCCGTGCTCGCGCGCGAGGCGCTCGGCCAGTCCCTCACGCGTCTCGCCCATGAGGTCGTGGTGGTGGATCGTGGCGCCGTAGTCGCGCGTGGCCGCGAGCTTCGGCCGCGGCGCGCTCGACGGCATCACGATGTGGCCCGGCACGCCGTGCCGCTGCGCGGCGCACGCCACCGCCTGCGCGTGGTTGCCCGACGAGTACGCGACCACGCCGCGCGCGCGCACCGCCGGGTCGAGCGCGCTGATCGCGTTCCACGCCCCGCGGAACTTGAAGGCCCCGACGCGCTGCAGGTTCTCGCACTTGAGGAACACCTGCGCCCCGGTGCGCTCGTCGAGCTGACGCGAGCGCAGCACGGGTGTGACGTGCGCCACGCCCGCCAACCGCGCACGCGCGGCGGCGAGCCGGACGGCCATTTCGGCCTCGTCCGGCACGCCGTGATGCGCGACCCCGTCCACCGCGTCAGCCGCCCGCGCCGCCGCCCAGTTCGAGACCGGGCTGCGTCTGCCGCGCCGGGTCGAGCGCGGCGTCGATCTCGGCCTTCGTGAGCGTGGTCATCTCGGCCGCGAGCTCGCGCACCGGACGACGCTCCTGGAAGGAGCGCTTGGCGATCTCGGCCGCCTTGTCGTAACCGATGAGCGGGTTGAGCGCGGTCGCCATGCTGGGCGAGATCTCGATGTAGTCGCGGCAGGTGTCGGCGTTCGCGACCAACCCGTCGAGCGCCTTGTCGGCGAACACGCGCGACGCGGCCGCGAGCAGGTGCACGCTCTCGAGCAGGTTGCGCGCCATCATGGGCAGCATGACGTTGAGGTCGAGCTGACCCCACTGCGCGCCGACCGTGATGGCGGTGTGGTTGCCCATGACCTGGGCGCCCACCATCGTGACGGCCTCACACACGACCGGGTTCACCTTGCCCGGCATGATGCTGGAGCCCGGCTGGATGGCGGGCAGCGTGACCTCGGCGAGCCCGCAGCGCGGCCCCGAGTTCATGAGCCGCACGTCGTTCGCGATCTTCATGAGGCTGGCCGCGACCGAGTTGAGCGCGCCGCTCGCCCAGCACGCCCCGTCCTGCGCGCCCTGGGCCTCGAAGTGGTTGGGCGCCTCGACGAACGAGGTCCCGGCGAGCTTGCCGATCTCGGCCGCCATGCGTCGCCCGAACTCGGGGTGGGTGTTGAGCCCGGTGCCCACGGCGGTCCCGCCGATGGCGAGCTCGCGCAGGTCGGGCAGCGTGGCCTTGACGCGGGCGATGCCGTGCTGCACCTGCGAGGCGTAGCCCGAGAACTCCTGCCCGAGCCGGATGGGCGTGGCGTCCATGAGGTGCGTGCGACCGGTCTTCAGCACGTCGTGGAAGTCGCGCGACTTGGCGTCGAGCACCTTCCACAGCCGCGCCAGCGACGGCAGCAGGTCGCGCTCGATGCGCACCACGGCCGAGACGTGCAGCGCGGTCGGGATGACGTCGTTGCTGCTCTGGCCGAAGTTGACGTGGTCGTTGGGGTGCACCTTGAGACCCGAGGCGCGCGACGCGAGGCGCGCGATGACCTCGTTGGCGTTCATGTTCGACGAGGTCCCGCTGCCGGTCTGGAACACGTCGATCGGGAACTCCGCGTCCCAGCGGCCCTCCGAGACCTCGAGCGCGGCCCGCTCGATGGCGTCGGCGATCGGGGCCTCGAGCAGACCGAGGTCGCGATTGACGCGCGCCGCGGCGGCCTTGATGAGGCCGAGCGTGTGCACGAACGCGGCCGGCATGGGCTGCCCCGAGATGGGGAAGTTCTCGACCGCACGCTGCGTCTGCGGCCCCCACAGCGCGTCCGCCGGCACCTGCATCTGCCCCAAGCTGTCCTTCTCGATGCGGAACTCCATCACGTCGTCCTTTCGTGTCGTGGGCCCGAGGGGCGCGTGCGCGCTCAGCCCTCGGTGATCTCGATGTGGTTGTGGATCGCGACGTCGGGGCGCAGCGTGTGCTTCACCGAGCAGTAGGTGTCGGACGAGAGCTGGATGGCCTGCTCGACCGCCTCGCGCGGGATCCCCTGTCCACGCACGTGGTGCGTGAATGTGAGGCTGGTGAAGTACTGCGGTGGGGTCGGCGCGCGCTCCCCCTGCATGTCGATGGTGTAGCCGGTCACGACGAGGCGCTTCTTGCGCAGGATGGTGACCACGTCCACCGCCATGCAGGCGGCCACCGCGGTCATCAGGTGCTGCACGGGATTGGGGGCCTGGGCCTCCTTCCCGCTCTCCATCACGGCGGTCCCGCGGGGGAACCCCGCCTCGAACCGCAGCCGATGCTCGGTCAGCGGGAGCACGTTCAACGTCGCGCGTTCGCTCATGGCGTGACTCCTCGCGGGTGCGGATGGCCGGACCGTCCTGAGGAGCACCGGTTCGGGGTCCCCGGGCCCGCGCCCCGGGGTTCGACCCGCGAGGATAGGGCCGAGCGCGCCCGAACGCGAGACGGCGCCGGCCGCGGTTGTGGGGTGCGCGGGGAGCGGCTAGCGTGCCCCGGCGATGCCGATCGTCTCCGTCCTGCTCCCCGTCCGCGATGCCGGCCCGTGGCTGGCCCCGTCGCTCGCGTCGCTGGCGCGCCAGACGCTGGCGGACCACGAGGTGGTCGCGGTGGACGACGGCTCCCGCGACGGCTCGGGCGAGGTGCTCGAGCGGACCGCCCGCCTCGACCCGCGGCTTCGCGTGGTGCGCACCCCGCCCCGCGGTCTGCCCGCCGCCCTCGCCACCGCCCTCGAACTCGCGCGCTCCCCGCTCGTGGCCCGTCACGACGCCGACGACCTCTCGCACCGCATGCGGCTCGAGCGCCAGGTGGCGTTCCTCGCGACGCACCCCGAGGTGGACGTGGTCGGCTGCGCGGTCCGGCTGTTCCCGCGCGCCGCCACCGGCACGGGGATGCGGCGGTGGGAGCGATGGCACAACTCGCTGCTCACGCACGACGACATGCTGCATGAGTTGCTCATCGACAGCCCCATCGCGCACGGCGGCGTGATGCTGCGACGCACCGCACTCGATCGCGTCGGCGGCTGGCGCGAGCACGGCTGGGCCGAGGACCTCGACCTCTGGATCCGACTGGCCGAGTCGGGTGCGCGGTTCGCCAAACTACAAGCCTGTTTGTATGGCTGGCGGCAGCACGCCACGAATTCCACACGCACCGACGCGCGCTACTCGCGCGAGAACTTCGTCGCACTCAAGGTGGCCGCCCTCGACCGGGGACTGCTCGCGCACGACCGCAAGGCCACGCTCGTGGGGGTCGGGAGCAGCCTGGAACGCTGGCGAACCGCGCTCGGACCGCGTTTGGCCGCGTCCGTCGAACTACGGCGCCCGCCCGAGGACATGCCCTCGGTGCTCGCGACTCCGGTCGTCGCCGCGTTCATGGCCCCGGAGGCCCGCGCTCGTTGGCGGATGCGACTCCGCGAGCAGGGGTGGCTCGAAGGACGGGATTTCATATTCGTCGCATGACACCCTTCGCAAACGCCCCTTGCGTGTTGACAGGGCCCACTGTGCGATTCACATTGCTTCATGCATGTGCTCCCGCAAGGACACAGCACCCCCTAGACTCGGAGGATGTGATGGCGAAGCGACCGCGGAAGAGCTACACCGCGCAGAAGAGGGCCGAGATCCTGTCGGCTGCGACCAAGGACAACATGACCGCCAACGAGGTCCACAAGCGATTCGGCGTCACGCCGGTGACCTACTACTCGTGGCGCAAGAAGCAGGGACTCGTCGGACGCCGTGGCCGCCGCCCCAGCCTGCTCACGCAGGTCGGTGCGGACAGCGTGATCGCCGCGCAGGTGCGTGACGGCGTGCAGAACAAGGTCCGCGCGGTGCTCCCGGGCATCGTGCGCGAGGAGGTGAACCGCTACCTCACCGCGCTGTTCGCGGCCCACGCGAAGCTGCCGAGCGCCCGGAAGTAGTCGGCGCGAACCCGTCCCACAGGCCCCACGGTGCGTCGTCCCGACCGGACGGCGCGCCGTTCCCATGTCCGCGTTGTGCTAGCGTGGGCGTGTGACCACCCCCGCCCCCCTGCCCCGCACCGTGTGGCTCGTCCTCGCAGCGTCGTTCGTGCTGTCGCTGGCGATCGCGACCACCTTCCCGCTCGTGGACCCCGACGAGGGCCGCAACGCGCAGGTCGCCGCCGAGATGGCCGCCGATGGCGACCTCGTGGTGCCGCACCTGGGTGGGGTGCCGTACCTCGACAAGCCGCCCGCGCTGTTCGCGATGGGGGCCGCCGCCATCCGCGTGCTCGGGCCCACGCCGCTCGCCGCCCGACTGCCGGCGATCCTCGCCACGCTGGTCACGCTGCTGCTGCTCGCCCACGCCAGCGCGCGCCTCGCCCCCGCCGGCCACGCCGAGCGTGCGACCGCGCTCGCCGCGGCCGCCCCGCTGTTCGCGGTCATCGGCGCCTACGTCATCTTCGACATGCCGCTCACCGCGTGCGTGACCGCCGTCTGGACGCTGCTCGCCCGCGAACTCAGCGAGGGCCCGAGCACCCGGCGCCGCCTGCTCATGTTCCTCGCGGTGGGCGTGGGCGTGCTCGTGAAGGGCCCGGTCATGCTGGCATGGGCGGTGGGCGGCTCGGCCGGTGCCGCCCTGCTGGTGCGCAGCTTCGCGCCGATGCGCTGGCTCATCTGGGGGCCGGGCTGGCTGCTCGCGCTCGGGCTGCCCGGCCTGTGGTTCGCGGCCGCGGTCCAGCGCCATCCCGAGTACGTGCGCTACGCGTTCCTCGAGGAGACGTTCCAGCGCATGACGAGCGACTCGTTCCACCGCAACCAGCCGTGGTGGTTCGTGCCGGCGACGCTCGTGGGCGGCGCGTTGCCGTGGTCGCTCGGGACGCCGTGGCGCGGTCCGGCGTCGGCCGCGTCGCGGGTGGCGGCCGGGTTCGTGCTGTTCGCCGCGGTGTTCTTCGCGCTCTCGCAGTCGAAGCTCGTGACCTACCTGCTGCCCACGCTGCCCGCGCTCGCGTGGTGGGCGGCCGAGTCGTGGCAGGCCTCGCCTCGGCCGCGCTGGGCGTTCGCCGCCATGCTCGCGTTCACGCCACTGGTGATCGGGCTCGGGCACGGGGCGCTGTCCGAGGCCGCGTACGCCACCTCGGGCGCGCGACTCGCGCACGCGCTGCAGACGGCCGGCGCGCCCTCGTACCGCTACGAGGACTGCTACAGCCCGGGCACCGACTACCTGCTCGGCCAGCGCGCACCCATCGTGTCCGCGCTCGGGCATCCGCTCACGAGCAACTACGCGGTGCGCTACCGCGAGACGCTGATCGCGCGCGGACAATGGCCGCTCGCGCACCCCGACAGCGCGCGCCCCCCCGCCGAGGTGGTGGTGCGTGAGACCCGCCGCGAGGGCACGCCCCCGCCGGGTGCCACCGAACTGCATCGCGATCGCCGCTTCGTCGCGTGGCGGCTCGCCCCCCCGCTCCCCTAAGGACCCGTCCCATGTGCGGCATCGCCGGCCTCGCCGCCCCCGACCTCGCCCCCTCCGAGCGCCTCGCGCTCGTGCGCACCATGGTGGCGCGCCTGCGCCACCGCGGTCCGTCGGGCGAGGCGGTGCACGACGCCGGGGACTGCGCGCTCGGCATCGCGCGCCTCGCCATCGTGGCGCCCGACGCCCCGGCCCAGGTGCTGCGCAACGAGACCGGGGACGTGGTCGGCGTCGCCAACGGCGAGATCTACAACCACCGGGCGCTCGAGCAGCGCCTGCTCGAGCGCGGCCACACGTTCACGCCCGGCCCCGACACCGCGCTGCTCCCGCACCTCTACGAGGAGCGCGGCCCCGACCTCGCCGAGGCGCTCGACGGCATGTTCGCGATCGCACTCTGGGACCGCTGGGCAGGCACGCTCACGTTGGCGCGCGACCGCGCCGGTGAGAAGCCGCTGTTCGTGCACGCGCACGGTCGGCGCTTCGCGTTCGCCTCGGAGCCGGCGGCGCTGCTCGCCCTGCCGTGGGTGACGCGCGAGCCCGACCCCGCCGCACTCGCGCGCTTCCTCGTGCACGGCGCGTTCGCGGGCGCGGACAGCGCCTACGCGGGCATCCGCCAACTGCCGCCCGCGCACTCGCTCGTGGTGCGCGACGGCGTCGAGCGCCTGCGCCGCTGGTGGCGACCGTGGGACACGCTCGTGCACGCGCCCGCCGGCAGCGCGTTGCCCGTGGACCGCTCCGATGCGGGCGTGATCGCGGCCACGCGCGAGGCGCTGGCCGAGGCGGTCGCCACGCGCGTCCCGGCCGAGGTGCCGTTCGGCGTGTTCCTGTCGGGGGGTGTGGACTCGGGCGTGGTCGCGGTGCTCGCCGCGCGTGCCCACGGTCGCCGCTTCCCCACCTTCAGCATGCGCATCGCGCACCCGGGCTACGACGAGGCGCCGATCGCGCGCCGCGTCGCCGAGTCGATCGGCTCCGACCACCACGAGGTCAGCATGGACGCGGCGGCCGCCGAGCGCGCGTTCCGCGACTGGGTGGCGGGCATGGACCAGCCGCTGGGCGACCCCTCGCTGCTGCCGACCTGGCTGCTCGCCGAGCACGCCTCGCGTCACGTCCCCGTGGTGCTCACGGGCGAGGGCGGGGACGAGTTGTTCGCGGGCTACCCCACCTACCTCGGCCATCGGCACGTCGCGCTCGCGAACGGTCTGCCGGCCCCGATCGCCTCGCTCGCGCTCGGACTGGCGCGACGCTTCCGTCCGCGCCACCACCACGTCACGATCGCGCACCTGCTCGAGCGCTTCCTCGGCGTGCGCGGCCTCTCACCCTACGAACGTCATCTCGCGTGGTTCGGCACCGCGCGCCCGAGCGAGGCGCTGCGCCTGCTTGCGCCGGCCCTGCGCGCGCAGGTCACGACCGACGAACCGCTCGCGCACGCGCGCCGCCTCGAGCGCCAACTCGCCGACCTCGACCTGCTGCGTGCGGGCACCACGCCCGACCTCGTCGCCTACCAGTTGCTCGACTTCGAGACCTACCTGTCGGGCGACCTGCTCACCAAGGTGGACCGCTGCACGATGGCGCACGGCGTCGAGTCGCGCTCGCCGTTCCTGCGCCACTCGCTCGTGGCGCACGCGCTCGGGCTGCCCGAGCACGCCCGACTGCGAGGCACGTCGGGCAAGTGGGCGCTCAAGCAGGCGGCCCGCTCGCTGCTGCCGGCCGAGGTGCTGGACCGCCGCAAGCAGGGCTTCTCGCCGCCGTTCTCGACCTGGTCGCGCGGTCCGTTGCGCGGGCTGGTGCTCGATGCGCTGTCCCCGGCACGCGTGGCGCGCGCGGGCGTGCTCGACCCCGCCGTCGTGCAGGGCGTGGTGCGCGAGCACCTCGAGGGGCACGAGGACCGCGGCCGCACGCTGTGGACGCTGCTCGCCCTGCAGTCGTGGGCCGACCGCTGGCTCGCGGGGACGACCGCGCCCGCGAGCGCGACGAGCGAGCCCGCGACCGCGCGTTGACTCAGGCGGCTGAGGCCGGGTGCGACCGCACGAATGCGCGCGCACACAGGTGCCCGACCACGAGCAGCGACGACAGCAGCAGCAGCGCACGGTCGAGCCCGAAGCGGTCCGCGAACTCGCCGACCGGGTAGATGAGCAGCGCCCCGAGCCCCCAGGCCGCGCCCATCATGAGGCTGGAGACGATCCCGGCGTGCGCGGGCGAGAGCTCCTGCGCCAGCACCACGTTGACCGGGAGCGACGACTGCAGGAACAGGTAGCCGAGCACCAGCGACGCGAACGCGAGCGGTCCCTGCAGCACGAAGAACGCCGCGAAGAACGGGATGGCGAGCGCGAACGAGACCACCACCACGCGCCGCCCTCCGATGCGGTCGGCGAGATAGCCGCCCGCGAACCCGCCCAGCGCACCGAGCGTGAGGTAGAGCGTCGTGAGCCAGCCGGCCTGTGACACCGATCCGCCACGCCCGGTGACCCAGAGCGGCAGGAAGGTGGCGAACCCCGACGACACCGCCGAACGGCAGACGACCGCGAAGTAGAGGAGCGCGAGCGGACGCACGACCGGGCGCAGCCCGGAGAGCGGGGCGTCGGCGCGGCGCGGGGAGCCGGCGTTCGAGACGCGCGCGAACCACACGAACAGGAGCGCGCACACCACGAGCCCGGGGATGGCGGCCCACCACAGGTACTCGAGTCCGACCCGGCCCACCATGAGCGTCGCGAACGCCGGGCCGAGCGCCCAACCGAGCGTGCCGCCCGTGACCCAGAACGACATCGCGAGCGCGCGCCGCGAGCTGCTCGCCCCCGCGAGCTTCGCGGTCTGCGGGTGGAACATGGCCACCCCGAACCCGCCCGCGACCAGGAGGGCCACGAGCGTCGCGTAGTCGCGCGCGAACCCGATGCTCGCCATGAACACCGCCGCCAGCAGCGGTCCCACCGCCACGAACCATGGCCGCCGCATGCGATCGGCGAGCAGGCCGAACAGCGGCTGCGAGAACGACGACGACAGGCTCGCGAGCGCGGTGAGTCCGCCGACCTGCCCGTAGTCGAGCCCGAGGCGCTGCGAGAGCAACGGCAGCAGCGGCAGGAAGAAGCTGGAGTACAGGTCGATCGTGAAGTGGCCGACGGTGAGCACACCCAGTCGTCGCGTCAGGAACGAGGACGACGGCGGCGCACTCACGGGCTCGGGCATGCCCGCACTCTACGCGAATGCGACCCGCAGGGCACCCGCGGATGCGACCCGCAGGGCACCTGCGGATGCGACCCGCAGGGCACCTGCGGATGCGACCCGCGGGGCAGCCGGGGGCACGGCCGACTCAGGCCGCGTCGGCCGCCGAGTCCGGCGCGGACACGATGCGCTCGAAGCGGCGGATGAACTCCTCGGTGCGTAGCACCTCGGCCCGGCCACTCGGCAGCAGGTCGTGGGCCGCGGTCATGCGGCCATCGCGCGCGCGCGACTCGACCTCGCCGAACAGGGCCGCGCAACCGGTCGCGCCGATCGTCGCACTCATGCCCTTGATGCCGTGCGCCTCGAACTCGACCCGCCGGGCGTCGCCCTCGACGAACGCCTGCGCGAGTCGCTCGAGCCGCGACCCGACGTCACCGAGCCAGGTCTGCAGCAGCGACGCCCGCAGCGCGGGGATTCCCATGCACGAGGTCTCGAGTTGCTCGAGGTCGATCGCCGGGCCACCGCTCGGCGCACCCGCACGCGTCGCGGCCGGTTCGAAGCGGGTCGAGACCACGGTGGTGCGCGCCGGCGACGGACCGCCGGCACTGCGGCGGCCGGCCCCCGTGTAGCGCCCCACGGTCTCGGCGAGCAGGTCGAAGCGCACCGGCTTGTGCAGCACCGTGTCCACCGCCGGTCCCGCCGTGCTCCCCGCGTCGGCGCTCAGTCCCACGATGGGCGTGCGTCGCGAGCCGCGCTCGCGCGCCCGGATCGCGGTGGCGAGACGCTCACCCCCCATGCCCGGCAACTGCAGGTTCATGAGGATGAGGTCCCAGCGCTCGCGCTCGGTGCGCTCGAGGGCGGCGACCGGCGTGTCCACCACCTCGACGTTGTAGCCGACGCGGTGCAACGCGCTCGAGGTCACGAGCTGGTTCACCGGGTCGTCCTCGACCAGCAGGATGCGCACACGACCGCGGCGCGCCTCGGCGAGCGAGTGCCGGGTGACGAGCGGACGCGCCTCGGGCGTGCGCTCGGCATGGCCGGGCTGCAACACCTCGACCAGCGCCTCGTGCAGTTGCGAGGCGGCGACGGGCTTGAGCAGGTAGGCGTCGAAGCCGGCGGCCTTCACCCGTGCCGCGTCACCCGCACGGCCGACGCGCGTCAGCATGGCGAGCCGCACCGCATCGAGTGCGCCATCGGCGCGCACCGCGCGCCCCAACTCCTCACCGTCGAGCAACTCGAGTTGACGGTCCACCAGCGCGACGTCGAACGGGGTCCCGTTCGCGGCCCCGGCCTGCAGCGTGCGCAGCGCCTCGGGGCCGTTCTCGGCATGCGAGACCGTGCACCCCCACGCCTCGAGCACCTCGGCGAGCGGCGCGCGCTCGGCGGCATCCGCGTCGGCCAGCAACACGCGCACCCCGCGCAGCGGAACGTCCTGCACGGCCGCGGGCACGACCACGTCCCGCGGGTCCTGCTTGCGCAGCGCGAGCGTGAACCACGCGGAACACTCGCCCGCGGCGTCCGCCGCGGTGCCGAGGTGTCCGCCCATGGTGGCGATCAGACGGCGCGAGACCTCGAGCCCCAGCCACGGGTCGGCACCCGACAGCGTGCCGGTCGAGGAGTGGCAGACCGCGAACCGCACCACGACCTCGTGGTCGTCCTCGCTCTCACGCTCGACCACGAGACCCACCCGACCGCGCGGGGTCGCCTGCAGCGCGTGGGTGCCGAGCAGCATGAGGACCTGGCGCAGACGCGCCGGGTCGCCCTGCACGCGCGAGGGCACGATCGCGCCCACGCGCAGCTCCCACTCCAGACCCTTCTCGATCGCCATGGGCTCGAGCGAGGCCGCCAACTGGTCGAGCGTGACGCGCAGGTCGAAGTCGAGGCGATCGGCGCGCACGCCCTCACCGTCGCGTCCCAACCCGGCGTCGAGCGAGGCCACGGCCGTGCGCGCGCACTCGGCGATCGCCTCGACCTGCGCGCGCACCTCGGGCGACAGCGGACCTCGCAGCAGCGTCTCGGAGCGCGACACGAGCTCGTCGAGCGACGGTCGCAACTCGGGGGCGGTGCGTGCGCTGCCGTTGTCGGGGGCCGGGACGGCAGCCGACGGGGTGCGACGGTCGAACGGGAGCGACGGGTTCATGGGGCGACGGGCCTCGCGGTGACGGGGCGCCGCCCCGGACGGGACGGCGCGCGACAGCGGTCTGCTCGTCGGCGTTATCGGCCCGGCGACGGGTTCGCTTGAGGGAACCCCGGTCGCCGCTCGCACCGGCAGACCCTTCCGGCCATTCCTGCCCATCGCACCGGGGCATGGCCGACGAAGCCGTGCGGAATGGCCGTGTTGGCGCGGAATCCGCCACCCTCCGCGATGGCACGGCGGTTGCGCTCCCCACCTCGGCATTCCGGGGTCTCGCCCGCGCGCGGCCCCCCGTCCCTACCGGAGGTCCCATGACCGCGTCCATCCGCCGCACCGTCCTCGTGCTCACCGTGGCCCTCGCGTGCACGCCCGTGGCCACACTCGCCAGCGACCCGCACGCCTCGTCGCCTGCACCCACCGCGACCATCGCACCCGCGAAGGCCGTGCCCGCCGACAAGGGCAAGGTCACGCGCCCGGTCACCACCGAACCCGACACGCGACCGTGGGCCACGCTGCTCACCGGCAACCGGCGCTTCGTGCGCGGCGAGCACCTCGTGCGTCCGGTGCGAGAGCTCCGCCAGGAGTTGGCGAAGGGCCAGCACCCCGACGTCATCGTGCTCACCTGCTCGGACAGCCGCCTGTCGCCCGAGATCCTGTTCGACCAGCCGATCGGCGAGCTGTTCGTGGTGCGCACGGCCGGTAATCTCGTGGACCCGATCGCGCTCGGCTCGATCGAGTACGCGGTCGAGCACCTGCACGCCAAGCTGCTCGTCGTGATGGGACACGAGCGCTGCGGCGCGGTGGACGCGGCCCTCGCGGGCGGCACCATGCCGACCGAGAACCTCGAGGCGATCGTGCGCAAGATCCGCCCGGGCATCCCGCCCGCACGACCGGGCGCGAGCAAGGACGCGCTGCTGCAGGACGCGATCGAGGCCAACGTGCGCCGCAGCGCGACCGACTGCGTGGTGGCGAGCCCCATCGTGCGGGAGCACGTGGTGCACGGCTCGCTCGCCGTCGTGCAGGCGATCTACCGTCTCGCCAGCGGTGAGGTCGAGGAGTTGCGCGCGTCGGAGCCGGCCGCCGACGCCCACTGAACACGCCCCATACCTCGAGGGCCGCGGGCGCACGCCCCGCGGCCCTCGACGCATCCGGTGGGGCGCTCACGATGGCGCACTTCCGGTGGCGCGTCTCCGGCGACGCGTCCCCGGTTGCGCACATCCGGTGGCGCGCCCACGGCGCGCCCGCTACGGTGCAGGGACCATGCGCCCCTCCCCGACGCCGTCCGCCGCTCCCCTCACGCTGCGCGAGGTGCTCGCCACCTGGGCGCCGCTCGCAGGCAGTTGGCTGCTCATGGGGCTGGAGTTGCCTACGGTGAGTGCGGTCATGGCGCGGCTGCCGGAGTCCACGGTGAGCCTCGCGGCCTACGGCGGCGTGGTGTTCCCGCTCGCGCTGCTCATCGAATCCCCCATCCTCATGCTGCTCACGGCCTCGACCGCGCTCGCCCGCGACGCGCGCTCGTACCGCATCGTGCGGCGCTTCATGTGGGTCGCGGGCGGGGCCCTGACCGTGCTGCATGCGGCGATCGCCTTCACGCCTCTCTTCGACGTGCTGGCGAGCGCGGTGATCGCGGTGCCCGAGGCGGTGCGTGAACCCGCACGCATGGGCCTGCGCATCATGCTGCCGTGGTCCATGGCGATCGCGTACCGCCGCACGCAGCAGGGTGTGCTCATCCGCTTCGACCGCGCCCGAGCGGTGACCGTGGGCACGATGATCCGACTCGGCACGCTCGCGACCGTGCTCGCGCTCGGGGCGGCGTACGGTCACGCTCCCGCGATCGTGGTCGGCACCACCGCGGTGGCCTCGGCGGTGGTGGCCGAGGCCGTGTTCGCGCGTCTGGCCGTGGGCCCGCTCGTGCGCGGCGCGCTCGCCAACGCCCCCGCGCCCGCGGGCGACCCGCTCACCATGCGCTCGTTCCTGCGCTTCTACGTCCCGCTCATGCTCACGCCGCTCCTGCACTTCCTCGGCATGCCGCTGGCGGCGAGCGCGATGAGTCGCATGCCGCTGCCGCTCGAGTCGCTCGCGGTCTGGCCGGTGCTCTCGGGCGCGGCGTTCACGGTGCGCAGCGTGGGGTTCGCGTACAACGAGGTCGTGGTCGCACTGCTCGAGCGCACCCGGCCGTGGCCCATGCTGCGCCGGTTCGCGTGGACGCTCGGCCTCACGCTCACGACCGTACTGCTCGTCGGAGCGGTCACCCCGCTCGGCGCGGGCTGGTTCCGGCACGCCGCCGGACTGTCCGATCCGCTCGCGGACATGGCGTGGCGCGGGCTGCCGCTGCTGGTGCCCATGGGACTCCTCACCGTGGCACAGAGCCTGTTGCAGGGCGTGCTCGTGCACGCGCGTGCGACCCGCGCGATCACCGAGTCCATGGCCGTGCTGCTGGTGGCGACCGGCGCGGTACTCACAGCGGGGATCGCCTACGGCCGCACCCCCGGGCTGCCGTTCGCCGCCGCCGCCCTCACCGCCGGCGGGCTCGCTCAGGTCGCGTGGCTCGCGTGGCGTTCGCGCGCTGCGCGACGCGCACTCGTCGCACGCTAGAAGCGGCGCGCCACCCGCACCCACAGGCGCTGCGCATCGCGGTCCACGCCGTCCCGCCGGGCGGCGTAGCCGTAACGCAGCTGCGTCTCGAGCGACCCGTAGCGCCAGTCCGCGTCGAGGGTGACGCCGGTCGAGCGCTCCTCGTGCCCGGCCCCGAGACGCGACGTGCGGTGCTCGAAGCGCGCGATCGTGGTGAGCCCGTTCACCGGCGTGGCGGTCCAACCCACCGCGAGGTCGTTGAGGTCGAGCGGCTCGCGCTCGCCGGTGCGCCGCGACCAACCGAGGGCCAGCGACGGCTGGCCCCACGCGGTGGGGCGCGCCGCCCACTCCCCGCGCAGGTCGGTGACGCGCTGCCGGATCCCGTCGAACGTACGATGGGTGAGTGCGGCCGACAGGTGGACACGCCCGCCGCGACCGCTGCGGTCGAGGTCGAGCATGCTCTCGTCCTCGTCGTAGGCGCTCGTGCGCGCGGTCACCGCGATGCCGCTGCCCTCGACGTCGCGGCGGCGACGGGAGTGACGGGCGGTGAACGCCCGCCAGCCCACGACGGCGTTGAGCCGCAGCACCTGCGCGTCGGCCGAGCCGCGCGTCGGCGGATCGTAGGTGTACGACAGCAGGACGGCATCGCCGGGACGCAGACGACCGCCCGGCAGCAGCAGGATCTGGAGCGTCGAGCTCCCCGGCAGCACGCGATAGTCCACGCCCTCGAGGAACAGCACCGAGCGATCGGGGCTCTCGACGCGCAGCGTCGCGGGGCGCACGCCGGCGCGCAGCAGGAGCACCGAACCGCTGGCGTCGAACAGGACGCGCTCGTCGAGCACCGACACCGGTCCGGTCGTCGAACCCTCGAGTCGGCGGCGTTCGAGGTCGTAGCCGGTCGTCACGTCGGCCCGCAGCCCGTTCGCGAGCCGCCCGCCGAGCGCCAGTTCGGGACCGCCACTGCGCGTGACCGAGCGCTCCCCGAGCGCGCTCGCGCGCCGCTCCTGGTAGGCCGCCCCCCAACGCACGCCATCGTGCAATCGGTCCGAGACCCGCGCGCTCCAACCCACCGCGCGCGACTCCCCCGAGGGGTTCCACGAGTGGCGCTCCTCGCGCGACCATGCCGACTCGGTCCGCGAGCTGTGGCGCAACCGGGCCCGCTCCTCCCACTCCCACTGTCCCGTGCGATCGGGTCGCGCCTGCTCGTCGCGCGTGAAGCGGCTCGCGAGTTCGCTGCCGTGCCCCCAGCGCAGGGCGTGTGCAGCGCCGGTGTTCCAGGTGCGGTAGCCCATGCCCACACCCGAGCCCGTGCGATCGTCGCTCTGGCGCCAGACCTGCAGCTTGCTGTTCGAGGCCTCGAGGCGCCACGTGCGCACACGCAGGTCCTGCTCGACCGCCTGCGCGAGCGGGCCGACGACCCACGACTGGTCGCTCGCCCGATCGCTCCACTCGGCCCGGAAGCCGATCCCGCGCGTGCGCAGGTGCACGTTGGCCGTGGTGACGCGCGAGTCGAACTCCGAGAGCGTCACCCCCTCGCGCTGACTGCGACCGCGCGTGCGACCGGTGAGCGCGCCGAGCGTGACGGGCGAACCGGAGAGCGCGCGCGCCGAGAACTCGTAGCCGGTCTCCGCGAAGCGCACCGTGCCCCCGCCGCCCGCCGGACCGCGCTGGAACGACGGCCGCACCGCGCCCGACCACGACAGCAGGCGTGGCGACAGCACCGTGCCCTCGAGCGGGATGCGGAGCCACAACTGCGTGCGCGGCGGTTCGCTCTGGCTCGAGACCGCGTCGCGCGCGGCGAGGCTCTCGATCGATCCCCCGAGCTCGCCACCCTGACGCCGGAGCCGCAGCAGGGGCTCGGCCTCAGCCTGCGCCACACTCAGCGCGAGCAGGGCGCACGCGAGCGCGGCGCGGACCGGGGCGCGGCGATCACTCACCCTCGTGGACCTCCTCGGCGACCACGGGTTCGCGCACATGGCAACGCTGGCACTCGCCGAACCCGGCCCGGAACGCGACCCGGCCGTTGTGGCAGGTGCCGCACGCCCGACCCTTGTTGATGTCGGCCATGCGGATGACGTTGGCGCCCGCGGTAGGTTCGAAGATGCGGTTGTGGCAGACCTTGCACTGGTAGCGGATGCGGTGCACCCAGTGCGGGAAGCGCGCCGGCGGCAACGAGTCGAGTCCCACGCCCGAGGCGTAACTGGAGTCGCTCGCGTGGCGTGTCATGGTGATCGTGCCGAGCAGTTCGGGCTCCGAGCGCAGCTCGGGCATCTCGAGCCGCGAGTGGCAACGCTCGCAGGCGTTGACCGGGTTGAAGGCGACCTTGCCGTGGCACTTGCCGCAGAACTGGCCGTCGAGGATGTCGCTCATCTGGATCTTGTTGTCCTTGTACCGCATCACGGGGCCGTGGCACTGCCGGCAGTCGATGAGCGCCGTGTGCACGGAGTGCGGGAAGAACGCATCCATGAGCGAGTCGGGCGCGTCGTTGGGGAACCAGAAGTCGAACGCGAACGGCGCGGCACCGATGTCCACCTCGTGCGCGGGCAGCATCTCGATCGAGGCTCTCGGGCGATAGAGCCCCTGCTTGAGCGCGGCCACCCAGTCGGCGTTGCCCGCGTGGTCGCGCGGGAGCCACCGCAGGATGCTGTCGGGGTCGAGCGAGGTCTCGAGCAGCGGCGGCGGGACCTCCGGCTGCGCGGGCACCGCGGGTGCGGCGGCGGTCGTGGTCGCGACCGCACGGGTCTCGGGTGAGCGCGGCGGCTTCGGACCGGCCGGTGGCAGGTCCAGGAAGACGCGCGCGGCCTCGCCGCAGCCGGCCGCGGTGATCAGGACCACCGCGAGTGCGACCACGAGCAGGGTGACGCGACGCGCCCGCGAGACGGGTGCCGTATCCATGGCGTTCTCGGGTTCCCCCCTCGTCCCTACTTGATGTGACAGGTCAGGCAGAGTGCGCTGCCGTTGTTCGAGACGCGCAGGAACGGGCGGTTCTCGGCCGTGTGCGGGTTGTGACAGCTGCCGCACTGCACCTTGCCGTTGTAGAACTGCAGCCCGGCCGCCTCGATCTCGGCGGCGGTGTGGAACTTGGTGTCCGCCGTGTTGTCGAACGTCACCGAGACCGGGTGGTCGTTGCGCAGGTCGGTGCCGAGGTTCGTGAAGCCGCCCGCCGGCATGCGGGTGCCGATGGGACCGCCACCGGTGTAGCGGTTGGGGACGTTCACGATGACGTCGAGCCCGACGGTGCCGTCGTGGCACGACAAGCAGGCCTGCGAGACGCCGGTCGGCTGCGGGTCCACCGACATGTCGATCGTCGAGCTGTGGTTGCCGTCGTACATCTGGTACGTCGCGGTGGAGAAGTTGCGGTTCCACAGCGGCGCCGAGGTCTGCCCACCGTGCGGGGTGTGGCAGTAGACGCACACCTCACCGTAGTCCCGCAGCGAACCCGCGCCGTACACGTTGTTCGAGGCGGCGTACGACAGGTTGTGCAGCGTCTCGACCACCGAGGTGCCGTTCGGATAGGCGCCCGGCGCGGCCGAGACGCGATAGGCCCACAGCGCCAGCGCGACCACGCTGAGCGCGAGGGCGGTACGGAGCACTCGCATCGGTACTTCCTCCAAGCTGTCGGCGGCGCGACACGGGCTCGCCCGAGCCCGTCCCCCGTCGCCGGGACGGTCCGACGACCTCTAACGCCCGCCGCCGCCGGTGACGCCCCCGTTGGGGGCACCGCCGTCGGCACCGAGATACCGGAACCACTGCAGGCGACCGTTGTAACGGTCGGCCACCAACACACGCCCCGCGGGATCGATCCCAATCCCGACCGGCAACCAGAGTTGCCCGGGGCCCTTGCCCAACTCGCCGAACGCCAGCAGCAGCCGGCCCTCGACGTCGAAGATCTGGACGTTGTTGAACGCGGCATCCACGACGTACAGGTGCCCCTCGGCATCCCACGCCACGCCCTTCGGGCGCGCGAGGCTGCCCGGCGTGTCACCCATGCGTCCGACGTTGCGGACGTGCGCGAACTCGCGATCGAACAACTGCACGCGACCGTTGAGGCCGTCCACGACGGCGAGCAGGCCGCGCGTCTCGTCCCAGTCGAGCGAGAGCGGGTACAGGAACTCGCCGGGACCGCCCCCGCGGTTCTCGCGCACGTCCTTCGAGGTCGCCGAGCGCTGGTTCCAGACGTTGCCGTCGTCCACCGGCGGCGCCTCCTCGGCCTTGCCGGTCGCATCGCCCACCGTGCGGCCGATGCGGTGCACGACGCTGCCGTCGGGCGCGAACACCACCACCTGGTGCAGGTAGCTGTCGGCCACGTAGACGCGACCGGCGGCATCCATCGTGGCGTCCACCGGGTTGATGAGCACCTGCGAGCCACCCAGCGCGGTGCGCATACGCCCGTCGCGATCGAACACCAGCACGCGGCGGTTCACCGCGTCGGTGACGACGATGTTCCCCGCGTGGTCGCCACCCATCCCCATGGGTCGGCCGATGCGCGCGTCGCCGCTGCCCACCCAAGGGGTCACCGAGCGCTTGTCGGGGTCGAACACGTACACGCGACCGGCAGCCGCGTCACTCACGTACAGGCGGCCATCGGTGTCGGCGAACACGTCGGTGGGCCGCGTGAGCATGACGTCGTCGCTCGTGCGCGCCCCGGCGAGCGCCCGCAGGCTGCGGCGCAACGCGGACTCGGACGCACCGATGTCGCGCGGCCCGCGGATCTCGCGCACGTACTCGATGCGCGCGACCTCGGGTGGGGCCGGCCAACGCAGCGGCTCCTCGGCGCGCGGGGCGCGCGCCGCATGCACGAGCGATGCGGACACCAGCAGCAGGCCGGACAACAGCGACAGCGCGGCGGGACGGGACATGCGGGACCTCACCAGAAGTGCGCCGTCCGCTGGGACGGCGTCGTGACGTGGCAGACGAGGCACATCGAGCGAGCGGTGTTCGGGATGCGCAGGAAGGGTCGGTTCACCTGCGTGTGCGGGTCGTGGCAGGTGTTGCACTGCACCTTGCCGTCCTCGAGCTTGAGTCCGGCCGCCTCGACCGCGGCGGTGGGCTGGAACCCCGGATTGCGCGACGGGTCGTAGCGCACCGAGATGGGGTGCTGGACGCTGAGGTCGTTCTCGAACCAGACGTTCTCCCAGTTGAAGCCGCCCTTCGGACTGCCGCCGTTGTGGCAGCTGCGAGCGCAGAGTTCGATCGTCTCGCCCGGCGGGTTCGGACCGGTGCGGAGCAGCGGCGGGTTGATCACGTCGTCGAGCGCGAGGGTGCCGTCGTGGCACGACAGGCAGAGCCGCGTCGTACCGGTGGGCTGCACGTCCCGCAGCATGGTGCGCTGCGGGTACATGAGGTAGGGGCCGTTGGGCAGCTCGCGGTTCCACAGCGGACGCTCGCTGCGTCCGGCGTGCGGGGTGTGGCAGTAGACGCAGGCCTCACCGTATTGGGCGATGAAGTTACGCATGGGGTCGACCTGCGCGGTGCGCGAGAGGTTGTGGACGGTCTGGGTGACGACCGCGCCGTACGGCCACTGCGCGAGCGCGGCGCCCACCGGACCGAGGGTCGCCGCGCCCACGAGCAGGACGGCCCAGGACCGCAGCCACCGCCGCCGCATGCGCGCGTCGTCAGGACTCACTTCAACGTGGCGATGTAGGTGACCACGTCGAGCACGGCCTGGTCGCTCGGGAGCGACACGGCCATGCCCTTCATCTGCGCACCCGTGACGTCACGCGGGTCGGCCCCGCGCACTCCCGTGCGGAACTTGTCGAGCTGCGACTTCATGTACCAGTCGGCCTGACCCGCGAGCGCAGGTGCCTTGAGCGCCTGCATGCCCTTGGCCGCGGGACCGTGACACGCCGCACAGACCTTGGTGTAAGTGGCCTTGCCCGCAGCCGCGTCGCCACCCTTCAGCTCCGCGACCGGAGAGGCGCCCTTGAGCGTCTTGATGTGCGCGACCACGTTGGCGATCGCGGCGTCGTCGGTGAGCTGCACGACCATCGCCTTCATCTGGGCGCCCTGCGTGTCCTTGGGGTGCGAGCCACGCGCGCCGCTCTTGAACTTCTGCAGCTGCGCGACCATGTACCAACCCTCCTGCTGCCAGAGCGACGGGGCCGAGAGTGCCTTGTTGCCACCGGCCTGCGGGCCGTGGCAGGTGGCGCACACCTTGTCGTAGAGCGCCTTGCCCTTGGCGGCATCACCGGCCGCGGCCTGGGCCGAGGCGAGCGCGACCGCGGTGGCGAGGGCCCCGAACACGAGCACTCCGAGCAGGGCGAGGGTGCGGACCAAGCGGCAGACGTCGCCGCAGGATCGAGCGGGGGACGGGGTGTTCATGGGACGGTTCTCCTGACCGAGGGGGCCGTGACCGGTGGATTGGAACGGGAAGACGATGCGACACACCGGATTGCAGATAGCACGACTGGGGCCGGAACCGCGACAGCGTGACGGAATCGCCTTCTGCGTTGGGACACAAAAGGTTGCAACCTTGGTACCAGTCGAATGGAGGGGTCATCCTCAATAGCGTGCTGACAAGGTGGCAGTTGGTATGTCCTCCCGTCCCCCGTCCGGATGGGACCGGACCCGCGCCCAGCCGCTTACCGATTCCCGCCCGGAGCACGGCTCCATGAGCATGCCCTCGACGCAGCGGCAGCGGCTTACGGGCCCGAATGTCAAGGCACGCTCGATGCGTAATGGCGGGGCACCCCACGGCACACGCGGCGCACTCCGCGCCGAGTCCACTGCTCCATCGAAGGAGGACGCAGATGACCCTCGTGAGCCTGTCCCTGATGATCTCCTGGATGACCCTCTCGATCCTCGGCATCTCGCTGTCGGGCCTCGTGAACATGCTGTTGGTCGCCGCCGTCGTGGTCGTGCTGGTGACCGACGGTCCGCTGCGTCGTCGCCGAAGCGTGCCCACGCCGCCCTCGCTCCCGGCCCAGCCGTGACCCGGCGGGGCGTCCGACGGGCCACCCCGACGGACGCCCCCCCACCGGCTCCTGCGCGTTCGCGTCAAGCGCACGCCCCGATGCGCCGATAACGGTCGCGGGCGGTGAACCGCCCCTGGATCCCGAGGCCCCATCCGGCCACGGTGCGGTGATCGTTCCCGCCCTCCCCGGACGACGCCGTGGGACCGATCACTCCACCCGGAGACCGTCCCGTGGCCCCCGCGCGCAGCGCCCCCCCGTATCTCTCACAGATCCTGCTCGACGCCGGCGTCGTCACGCGCGAACAGGTGGAGTCCGCACTCGCCCGTCATCGAGCCAGCGGCGTGCGCATGGGCGAGGCATTGGTCGAGACCGGTGCCGCCAGCGAACAGGACATCGGCTGGGCGCTCGCCCGCCAGATGGGACTCACCTTCCTCGACCTCACCCCCGACGCGCTCGACCCCGCGCTCGTCGCGTCCTTCCCCGTCGGCGTGCTGCGCCGCGCGCGTGCGGTGCCGCTCGTGCGCGATGGCGACACGCTCACCGTCGCGTTCGGGGATCCCACCGATCGAGATGCGGTCAGCGAGGTCGCACGCGCCGCCGGACTCGAGGTCCAGGCCTGCGTCGCGGCCCCGTCGGCCATCCGCACCGCGCTCGAGCGCATCGCCGAACGCGGCGCGACCACGACGCCCGCGGTCGAGGGCGCGCACCGCCCGGCCGCGCACCTCTCGCACCGCGTGACCATCGCGCGCGAGGAGAGCGGCGCGCACCTGCTGGCCGGACACCTGCGTCGCGCGCTCCACGAGCAGGCGAGCGCCATCCACTTCCTGCCCGACGGCGACGAGCTCCGCATCCACCACCGCGTCGGCGGCCGCCTCGTCTCGGCCGGCACCGGGCCCGCGAACCTCGTGTGGTTGTTGCTCGCCCGCCTCGAGGCCCTCGGCGGCCCGGCCTACGACGGCTCGCAGACGCACGCTCGCGGCCGCGTAACCTGCCCGCTCGGCGAGCACTCGCTGCGCCTCGACGTCTCACTGCTCATGGGCGAGGACGGTCTCGCCATCACGCTCGGCCTGCGGCCGGGCAATGGCGGTGCGCTGCCGCTCGAGCGTCTGGGACTCGACCCCGTGGACCTCGCCTGCGTGCGCAGCGTGCTCGACGAGCCGGCCGGTCTGGTGCTCGTGTCGGGTCCGCCGCGCTCGGGTTGCTCGACGACGCTCGCGAGCCTGCTCGACGCGCTGCCCAAGGACGGCCGACGCACGCTCGCGTTCGAGCGCGCCGAGGGCGCTCCGCTACCGGCGGCGACGCGGGTCGTCATGGACCCCGAAGGCACGCGCGCGGGCTGGGGCGACCTCGCGGTCTCGCAGGACGCCGACGTGGTCGCGATCGACGACGCCTTCACCGGCGAGCACGTCAGCGGCTTGCTGTCGGGCCACGGCAGCGGCCGCTGGCTGCTGACCTCGACCGACTGGACCGACTCCTACGCCCTGCTCGCCGCGCTCTCGGCGCGCCCGGGTGCGGCGCGCGTGCTGGCCGATCGCCTGCGGCTGGTGATCCAGCAGCGCATGGTGCGGTTCGCGCCCGAACGCGGCATGACCGAGTCCCCCGCGCAGCTGCGCCCGCTGTTCGAGGTCATGGTGGTCTCCGACGCGATGCGCATCGCGCTCCGCAACGGCGCCCCCGTGAGCGAGCTGCGCGCGCTCGCGCACGTGGACGGTCACCGCGACCTCGCCCAGCAGCTCGAAGCCCTCACCCAGTCCGGTCGCGTCGCGCCCTCCGAGGCCGCACGCCTCCTCTCCTAAGGGAACCCTCATGGCCTTCGACCTGACCGCACTGCTCGGCTTCGCGCACGACCAAGGGGCCTCGGACGTGCACCTCTCGGCCGGCATGCCGCCGCTCCTCCGCATCCGGGGCCAGATGATCCGGCTCGAGATGCCGGCGCTCACGGCCGAGGACACGCACGCCGCCATCTACGACATCCTCAAGGACGACCAGAAGAAGGTGTTCGAGGAGACGCGCGACCTCGACTTCGCCTTCGAGATCCCCGGGCTGTCGCGCTTCCGCGCCAACGTGCTCATGCAGGCGCGCGGCGAGGCCGCGGTGTTCCGTCTGGTGCCCACGCGCATCCGCACGCTCGAGGAACTGGGCATGCCGCCGGTGCTCAAGCAGCTCGCCGAGAAGGAGCGCGGGTTGGTGGTGGTGACCGGCCCCACGGGCAGCGGCAAGTCCACGACGCTCGCGGCGATGGTCAACTACGTCAACGAGAACCTGCGCGGCCACATCCTCACGGTCGAGGACCCGGTCGAGTTCGTGCACGAGTCCAAGCGCTGCCTCGTGAACCAGCGCGAGGTCGGCTCGCACACGCAGTCGTTCGCCTCGGCGCTGCGCGCCTCGCTGCGCGAGGACCCGGATGTCATCCTGGTGGGCGAGTTGCGTGACCTCGAGACCACGCAGTTGGCGATCTCGGCGGCCGAGACCGGCCACCTCGTGTTCGCCACCTTGCACACGAACTCGGCGGCCAAGACGATCGACCGCATCATCGACATCTTCCCGAGCGGGCAGCAGGCGCAGATCCGCACCATGCTGTCGGAGTCGCTCGAGGGTGTGGTGGCGCAGACGCTGCTGCCGTCGAAGGACGGCAAGGGGCGCGTGGCCGCACTCGAGGTCCTGGTGGGCGTGCCCGCGCTGCGCAACCTGATCCGCGAGAACAAGACCGCGCAGATCCTGAGCGTCATCCAGACCGGCGCCAACCACGGCATGATCAGCCTCGACCAGCACCTGCGCGAACTCGTCATGCAGGGTCGCGTCTCGCGCCAGGATGCGGCGGTGTACGCCTCGAACCCGGCGATCTTCGACACGCCGGGCCCCGGCTCGCCCCCGCCCGCGGCCGGCCCCTCCCCTTCGGGCGTGACGGCGCGACCGGCGGCCGCGACGCGCCCCGCCCTCGAACCGCAGGAACCGGCGCGCAAGCCGGGCCTGTTCGGACGCTGACCCCGACCCGGGACGGAACCCCATGGAACTGCACCTCGACGCTCTGCTCACCGGCCTCGCGCAGAACAAGGGCTCGGACCTCTACCTGACCGCCGACTCGCCGCCGCTCTACCGCGTGGACGGGGCCACGGTGCCCGCGATGCACCACGTCATGGACCCGGCCGAGGTCGAGCAGGTGATCCGCGGCGTCCTCTCGACCGGCGAGCAGGAGGAGTTCGACCGCACGCGCGAACTCAACGTGGCGCGCATGGTGCCGGGGGTCGGCCGCTTCCGCCTCAACGTGTTCCGCCAGCGCGGGCAGGTCGGGCTCGTCGCGCGCATCATCCCGATCGAGTTCCCGAGCGCCGAGCAGCTGGGGCTGCCGGCCTCGCTGCGCGAGCTCGTCATGCAGAAGCGCGGGCTCATCCTGGTGACGGGCGCGACCGGTTCGGGCAAGTCCACCACGCTCGCCGCGCTCATCGACCACCGCAACCTGAACTCGCGCGGCCACATCCTCACGATCGAGGACCCGATCGAGTTCGTGCACCCGCACAAGGGCTGCGTCGTGACGCAACGCGAGGTCGGCGTGGACACCGCATCGTTCGCGGCCGGGCTCAAGAGCGCGCTGCGACAGGCGCCCGACGTCATCCTGATCGGCGAGATGCGCGACCTCGAAACGGTCGAGGCCGCCATCCACTTCGCCGAGACCGGCCACCTCGTGCTGGGAACGCTGCACGCCAACAACGCCAATCAGGCGGTCGAGCGCGTGGTGAACTTCTTCCCGCAGGAGACCCACGACGCGCTCTACCCGCAGTTGGCGCTCAACCTGCGCGGCATCGTCTCGCAGCGACTGGTCCCGCGCGCCGACGGCAAGGGCCGCGTCGCCGCGATCGAGGTCATGTTGAACTCGCCGCGCGTCGCCGACCTCATCGCCAAGGGCGAGATCGCCGCGCTCAAGGGGGCGATCGAGGCCAACGTGCAGGACGGCTCGCGCTCGTTCGATCAGGCCCTGTACGAGCTGCATCGCGCCGGGCTCATCACGCTCGACGAGGCGCTGCGGCAGGCCGACAGCGCGAACAACCTGCGGCTGCGGATCAAGATGGAGGCGGCCACGCCGAACCCGGCCGACAAGCCGCGGTTCTCGCTCCAGTCGGATTCGCAGGCGGCCTGATCCGACACGACGGGCGTCCCTCCCACAGCGGGAGCGGGCGCCCGTGGTGCGTCAGGCCGCGCGGTCGAGCGCGCCGCCACCGCGGCGCTTGAGGGCACGGGCCGGCACGCCCACGGCCACCACGCCCTCGGGTAGCGTCTTGACCACCACGCTGCCCGCCCCCACGACCGTGCCGTCGCCGACCGTGACGCCTTTGAGCACGATGCAGCGCGCCCCGAACCAGACGTCGCTCCCGATGCGGATGGGCGCGCTCACCTGCGGCTGGCGCATGACGGGCATCCCGGGCTCGGTGCCATGGTCGTTGTCCTGCACGTAGCACCCGTCGCCGAACGCGGTGTCGTCCCCCACCGTGACCGACTCGTACGAGTTCACGGTGACCCCGGTGAGCATCGTCACGCGGCGGCCCAGCACGATGCGACCGTGACCGGGACCGTAGTCGTGCGTCCACAGGGTGACCCCGCGATGCAGCCACGAACCCGCACCGATCGAGATGCGGCGAGGATCCCCGAGGATGCGGATGCGCCCCGTGAAGTTCACACGCCCCTCGAGCCGCACGCCGTACGCCCGCAGCCACGCCCCGTAGAGCACGCTGAAGGCACGCGTCCAGGCCCACGCCATCGTGATCCGGACGAGATTGCGCACACCACCCTTGGCGCGCAGACGCTGCACGATCGAACCGCGGTTCGAATTCATGCGACCTCCCCGGTGCGGACGGCCCGTCGGTACAGGAGCCCGCGCACCATGGCGACGTCGGATGCACCCAGCCCGCCGCTCGCGAGGAGCGCGCCTCCGTAGACGAGCGTACCGACCGCGAGTCCCAGCATCACCCCCCACGGTCCCGCGGGAAGGTGCGGGACCGAGACGAACAACGCGAGCGCGGTGGCCCCACCGGCGAGCAACGGCCGTGCGAGCAGGGTCCCGAGTCCCACACCGGGAACCCCTCTCGAGACCACGCGATAGAGCAGTGCCAGACAGACGACCTCGCTCACCACCGTGGCGGCCGCCGCACCGACGAACGACAGGCGCGGGATGAGAACGAGGTTGAGCGCGATGTTGAGTGCTGCGGTCACGCCCACGACCCACGTGCCCGCCGACGGTCGCCCCTGCGCCACGAGCACGTGCAGGAGCAGATCGGCCATGAACGAACCCGGCAGGGCCCACAGCAGGACGCGTAGCCCGGGGGCGGCGGCGGCGTAACCGGGACCCAACACGAACACGAGCAGCGGTTCGGCCACGGCCCCGAACGCCACGGCCACGAGCACGGTGAACAGGGCCTGCAGTCGAAGGGACTTGCGACATAGCACGGCGAGCCCCTCGGCGGGACCGTCGGCCGCACGGGCGAGCAGCGGGAACAGGACCGAGCGGAACCCGACCGTGAGCATCGCGAAGGCCTCGAAGATGCGATAGACGCCACCGTAGAGCCCCACGGCGTGCGAGTCCTTCAGCGTGTGCAGCATGACGGCGTCGATGCGGAAGTAGAGGGCGATGAACACCCACGACAGCGCGAGCGGCAGCGCGGAACGCAGCATGGCGAACGCGCCGAGCGCGGGCGGCGAGCCCTCGTCGGCGGTCACCGCGTCCCGCCGGAGCGCGGCACGCGCCGAGTACGAAGCCACGAGTGCGTGCACGGTCTGCGCGATCACCTGCGCTCCGACCGCGGTCCACACGCTCACCCCACCGTTCCAGGCGAGGGCGACCACCACCAGTCCGCTGACGCTGCCGGCGGCGAGCGCGAGTCCGACGCGACCGGGGTGACCGGCCGCACGCAGCAGCCCCTCGTAGACGCCCGCGAGCGAGCCCAGCGACATGGCCACGGTGAGCGCGGCGAGCATGGCGAGCGTCTCGGGCGGGGTGCGCAGGACGAGCGCGGTGCCGAGCACGAGCGACAGCGTCACGGGCACGAGCGCGAGCTTGAGCCGCAGCGCGGAGCGCAGCATCTCGCGCGTCCGCCCGGGGGTGCGCGCGACCTCGCGCGTGAAGACCGTGGTCAGGCCGAGGTCGGTGACGACGTTGAAGATCAGCGTGAACGAGGTGGCGTAGGTGAGCACGCCGAACGCCTCGACCCCCAGACGGCGCGCGAGCAGCAGGAGCAGCGCCATGTCGAGCAGCTTGGACGCCAGTTGCCCCGAGAGCAGCCTCAGGGTGCCGCGCAGCACCGTGAGCCCGCGTCCTCCGCCCGCGTGGGGCCGCTCAGCGGGCGACATGCGACCTCGCAGGTGCGCGCCCGGACCGCGCCAAGGG
>JBJTRI010000099.1:0-39939 GCA_046076045.1 bacterium | reverse complement strand
CCACTGATGCCTCGTCGTTCTGCCTGGAGCAGTCCCGAATATCAGATTGATGTGCACCTCTCTGCACAAGCGTGGGCCGAGGGGCGTGCCCCTTGCGCGACATAGGGCGATCGTGAGAATCTCTAGAGACGGCAGCTGTCGGCAGTCGAGTAGAATCCGATCCGGCCATTGACAGGGCGCTGATTTGGCTGGGTGTTGTTCGAAGAATGCAAGCTTGTTTGGCCCGTGGGTGCAATGACGATGGAGGGATCGGAATGGCTGGAGTCGATATGGCGATTGTGCGGCGTGCCCTTCACGGGTTCGTGTTGCTGAGCGTGATGATGGTGGCCACGCCTGCCTTGGCGCAGATCCAGCGTTATGGGGATTTCTACTATTTCGAGGGTTCTGATGCTTTCAGTGACGAGAGCAGGTCGTTCGTGTTCACCATGCCCATGGGTTCCAATAGCGAGGGTGTGCTGGTCTGGAAATGCTTGGAAGACGGACTGAATGTGTTGTACGGCTTCGGGAAGTATCTGGGGGGCGATTCCGACAACGAAGTGTTGGTGCGGTTTCGCATCGATAAGCGGGCGCCTGTCGAGCGGCGCTACTGGAAGCTCACGAGTGGGAGTGATGATGTGAACGGCAGATACGCGTTCATGCCACTCGAGGACGTTGCGCGATTCACCTCTGCTGCGCTATCGGGGTCCAAAGTGGCGGTCGAGGTGGTCGATCCGCTGGATGGCGAGGTGTTGCGCCATGAGTTCTCGCTCAGAGGCTTGACGCTCGCTCTCCAACGGCTGGAATGCTCAAAGCGTTGGTGAGCGGCCCCGGGCAACGCGCGCGGAAGTAAGAGGCTGGCCACAGCATCGTGGGGGCGGGGCCACGAGGTTGGCGTCCCCAACGGGATTCGAACCCGTGTCGCCGCCGTGAAAGGGCGGTGTCCTAGGCCTCTAGACGATAGGGACGCATGGGCCGCTGAGGGCCGCGAGGCCGGGGGAAGTTAGAGGCTCGGGCGAGGGGCCGCAAGTGCGCGCGCGTGCGCCGCGCCGAGGCCGGACCGGGGGCACGCGGAGAGAGTTGGCCCTGTACTCACGGGCTCATCCGGGGGCGTCTCGCGTCGCCGGTGGCGTACGCTTCGTCGGCTCGCCCGTACGATGCGCGAACGCCCGCGACCTCGAGGGGCGCGGGCGTTCGCATGCGGCGGTTGCGACGGGGCGTCAGCGCTTGGGGATCGTCACCACGCGGCCCGAGTTGATGCTGCCGTTCTCGAGCAGTGCGTTCATGGCCTGGTCGGCGTCGGCCGCGCTCGACCACGGACCCACCACGACGCGGTACAGCGTCACGCCCGCCTCGGTCACCGGGATCACCTGCGTGCGCACGCCGGTCGTGCGTGCCACGCGATCCTTCTCGGCGTTGGCGCGAGCGGCGTCGCCGAACTGCGACACCTGCACGCCGAAGAACGATTCCGTCTCGGCCGCGGGCGCAGGAGAGAGCGCCGTCGGGGTGGGAGCGGGTTCGTTGGGCACCGGCGTGGACGGGTTGGCCTGGAACGCGTCGCGCGGCTGGGAGGCCGCAGGGCGCGTCGGAGCGGGGGCCTGCGACGGGGCCGGCACCTCCGCCGTCGCGCGCGCCAACTCGGCCTCGCGCTTGAGCGAGTCGATGAGCGCCGCGGTGGCCTCGTCCTGCACCACGGGAGGAACCACCGAGCCCTCGGGGCCCGCGGCACCGGTCTGCGTGGACTGCGGACGCTCGCCCGCCGCCCCGCGCAGGAACGGCAGGTCGATCGCGCCGAAGCGCTGCATGAGGATGAGCATCATGCTCAGCGTGGCCACCACCGAGAGGGCGATGAGCACGTTGCGCACGGGCGAGCCGCCCGACTCCTCGCGCTCGAGCTCGCGCTCGAGGCGCTCGCGCAGACGGGGCGGCAGTGCGGCCTCGGGCTGCGCGGGCGCGGCAGCCTGCGGCGCGTGGCGTTGCACCGGCAGCGGGATCGGCGACGGAAGAGTGGGCGCTGGCGTCGAGGACGCGGGCGGTGCCGGGGGCGCCGGCGGCGACGCGTACGCGGGGCGCGGCATCGGCGCCGGGGTCACCGGGCGCGGTGCGGGCTCCGAGCGACGCACCGCCTCGACGATGCCACGCGAGACCTCGCCACGTGCTCGCACGGCCGGGTCCTCGATGGGCGGCGCGGGCGGCTGCGGGGCCGGGGGCGTCGCGGGTGTGGGCGGCTGCGGCGTGCCAGCGGCCGGGAACGGCCAGTTCGCCGGGATCACCGACTGCGGCTGCAGCGTGGGCGGCGACATGGGCTGCGGGCGCGGCGGCGTCGGAGGGGCGGTCATCGCGGGCGGAGCCGCCGGCGGCGTCGCCGGGCGCGCGGGCGGCTCGGTCGGCCGCGGCGCGGGCGCCGAGAGCACGCTCTTGAACTCGGCCTCGTGCGCGACCGCGTGCAGGTGGGCCAGCGTCACCGACGGCGAGTTGTCGGCGTACGCGGCGATCAGCGCGGCCGAGGCGAGCGTGTTGATCTCGCGCGGGATGCCGTGCGTGAGGCGGTAGATCTCGCGGCAGGTCTCGGACGGGAACACCACCGCACCGTTGCCGCCCGCCACGTTGATGTGGTGGTGGATGTAGCCCAGCGTCTCGTCGGGCGAGAGCGGGTTGAGGCGGTAGTGCACCGTGATGCGCTGGCGCAACTGGCGCAGCTCGTGGCGCGCGAGGTGCGACTCCAGTTCGGGCTGGCCCACCAGGAAGATCTGGATGAGCTTGTCGCCCTTGAACTCGAGGTTCGACAGCAGGCGGATCTCCTCGAGCAACTCCATCGAGAGGTTCTGCGCCTCGTCCAGCATGAGCACGGCGTTCTCGCCGCGCGCGCGCACGGTCACGAGGTGCTTCTCGAGCGCGGCGAGTGCCGCGGGCTTGCTCACGCCCGAGGGCAGCTCGAGCCCGAAGCGCAGGCAGATCTCCTCGATCATCTCCTGACGCGTCAGCGCCGAGTTCGTGATCAGCGCGACGGCCGCGCGATCGCCCCACTCGTTGAGCGCGTCGTAGAGCGACGTCGTCTTGCCGGTGCCGACCTCGCCCGTGATGAGCAGGAACGGCTCGCGGTTCTCGATGCCGTAGCGCAGGTGGGCTCGCGCCTCCTGGTGCTCACGGCTCGGGTAGACGAACTTGAGCTGGTGACCCGCGGGGAACGGGTTCTCGCGCAGACCGAAATGTTGTTCGAACATCGTCGTGGGGATCCCTGGGGTGGGACTTCCGTGTACCGACCGCCCGTGGGGTATCGGCCGGCTCCGGGGCAGGCTTTCGCCCCGACTTTGGGGGCTAGGGGGGACCTCCCGAAGCGGTTGTAAGAACGGGGCTTCGCGAGCGGATCCCGGCCTACTTCTGGGCCGGGAGCAGGTCGCCGATCGAGAACAGGGCCGAGAACGGGTAGCCGCGCTGCGCGAAGATCTGCTGCGCGCCCTGCTCGCGGTCCACCACCGCCATCACGCGCACCACCTCGGCCTTGTAAGACTCGGCGGCCTCGGCGGCGATGAGCGCGCTCTCGCCGCTCGTGATGACGTCGTCGAGGATCGCGACGCGCTTGTGCCCGGCGAGGTTGCCCTCGACCTGACCACGCGTGCCGTGGTCCTTCGCCGCCTTGCGCACGAGGAAGCCCTCGAGCGGCTTGCCCATCTCGTGGCTCCACCACATCACGCCCGCCACCAGCGGGTCGGCGCCCATCGTGAGCCCGCCGATCGCCGTCACCTCGTCCTGCGCCAACTGCTCGTAGAACATCTTGGTGATGAGCTTGAGGCCGGCCGGGTGCAGGCTCGTCTTGCGCACGTCGATGTAGTAGTTCGACGTCGCGCCCGAGCTGAGCACGAACTCGCCGAAGCGCATCGAACGGTCGAGGAGCATCTGGCGCAGGGTGTCGCGGTCGGTGTTGGACATGGTCTCCGCATCCGGGCAGGGGAGTCTCGGGGGGCGCACGGGAGCGCCCGGGTCCATGCTTCGGAGTCTCGGGTCGGACCCCACCGCAGTCAAGGCGGGCCCATGGTCGCTCATGGGGTGTTCCGGCCCCCTTCGGGGCTGGTCGCAGCCGGTCGCCGTCCCTTACCATGTGTGAAGCCCGCCGCCGTCGTCCCCGCGCGGTCCGCCCCCTCCGCCCATGCGCCCCCTCGCCCTCGTCATCGCGCTCGTCGCCTCGCTGCTCGCCCCCGGCATCCCCGCGGCGCGCGCGGCCAGCCTCGACCTGCCCGTGCGCACCGCCGACTCGCCCGTCCCCGCGCCCTGCTACCGCGGCGACGTGCTCGAGTTGCGCCTCGCACCCGCCGCCGCGCGCCTCGCGGTCCCGTCCGGCGCGGGCCCCACGCGCGGTCGCCCGGTCGGTCGGCTCGGCGTGGCGCGCGTGGATGCCGTCGCGTACTCCGTGGGTGCGGTGGCGTTCGAGCCGCTGTTCCGCGGCGAGACCGCGCCGGCCTCGCCCGACGAGACCGACTTCACCGCGTTCCACCTCGTGCACCTCGCGCCGGGCTCCGACCTGTCGTCGGCGCTCGACGCGTTGCGCGCGTTGCCCGAGGTCGCCTCGGCCGACCCGATCGCGATCCTGCCGGTCTCCGCACTGCCCGCCGACTCGCTCGTGTTCGCCACCTGGTGGCTCTACAAGGACCAGGCCGCGCGCACCGACATCCGCGCGCCCGAGGCGTGGGCGGTGGAGCCGGGCGACACCAGCATCGTGGTGGGCATCCTCGACACCGGCGTGGTGCCGTTCCATCCCGACCTCGGCGGGCGCGGGGGGAGCGAGCGCGGCGTGATGTTCGCCAACTGGGCCGAGCGCGCCGGCCTGCCCGGCGTGGACGACGACGGCAACGGCTACGTGGACGACGTCGCGGGCTGGGACTTCGTGGTGAACGGCACGCTCGCGGCCACGGGCGAGGACGCGCGCAACGAGGACAACGACCCGAACGACTGGGGCGGGCACGGCACCGCGTGCGCCGGCATCGTGGGCGCGATCCCCGGCAACGGCATCGGGCTCGCGGGCGTGGTGCCGAACGTACGCATCATGCCGCTGCGCATGGGCTGGTTGCAGTCGGGCGGGTTGCCGCCCGCGGGCACCGTGGACATGTCGTACGCCGCCGCCGCCATCCGCTACGCGACGCGCATGGGCGTGCGCGTGCTCAACTGCTCGTGGCAGTCGCAGAACACCGGCGGGCTCGATGCCGCGGTCACCGCGGCCACGCGCGCGGGCGTGGTGCTGGTGAACGCCTCGGGCAACTTCGGCACGGGCTTCACCTACCTGGGGCAGCGCGACGACGTGATCGCGGTCACCGCCACCGACTCCACCGACGCGGTCTGGAACAACGCGGTGCGCGGCACGTGGGTGGACCTCGCGGCTGGTGGCGTGAGCATGACCACCACCATGTTCGCGCGTCTCTCGGCCACCGACAGCCTCGCGGGGCGCACGCCCGCCTATCGCGGGTTCGTCAACGGCACGTCGTTCGCCGCACCGCAGGTCGCGGGCGCGGTCGCGCTGCTGCAGGCGCAGCGCCTGCGCGCGGGGCTCGACCCGCTCACGCCGCTCGGCGCCAACCTGCGCGTGCGCGAGACCGCCGACGACATCGCGGCGCTCAACCCGCTCTACCCCAACCACGGCACCGGGCGGCTCAACCTGTTCCGCGCGCTCACCGACCCGGTGCGCTCGCTCGCCGTGCGCACCGCGGGGCGCGCGCTCGGCGGGCCGCTCGCATGGCGCGACGATCGCGGCGTCTCGCGCGTGCTCATGGCGCTCAACGACCGTTCGCTGCTCGCGCTCGACGGAGCGAGCGGCGACACGCTGTGGACGCGCACGCTGCCCACGACGGTCGCCGGCCCCATGGCGATGGCGCAGTTGCCACCGCCCATCGCTGGGGTGGTGATCGCGTGCGCCACCAACACGGGGGTGGTGCATCTGCTGTCCGAGGATGGCCTGCCCATGCCCGGTTGGCCGCGGACCGCGGCGGCGGGTGTGAACCTCACCGGCGGCGTGGTGCTCGCCGACCTCGACGGTGACGGCGTGCACGAGGTGGTGACGAGCGGGTTCTCGACCTCGCAGGCGCGCGTCTGGGCGTGGCGTGCCGACGGCACGCCGGTCGCGGGCTTCCCGTTCGACCCCGGCGTGATCGGCGCCTCGGCCGTGGCCGCGGCCGACCTCGACGGCGTACCGGGGGACGAGGTCGCGTTCGTGGACGGGGCGAGCGCGCTGCGCGTGGTGCGCGCCGACGGCTCCGAGCTGCCCGGGTTCCCCGCGCCCGCGCTCACGGGCGCGCGCGCGCCGGTGATCGCGCGCCTCGGTCGCGCCGGCACGCCACCGTCGGTGCTGGTGGCATCCTCGGGCCTGCTCACCGCGTTCGCGCCCGACGGTGCGACGCAGTGGAGCGCGCCACTCACCGGCAACCCGGCGCAGGACGTCGCGCTCGCCGACCTCGACGGCGACGGTGTGGACGAGGCCGTGCTCGCGGTCGCGGGTCCGAACAGCCTGGTGGTGCGCGACTCGAGCGGCGCGGCGTTCACCGGGCGCACGGGTTGGCCGGTCGCGCTGGCCAGCACGCCCATCGGCCCGCCCGTGGTGGGTCCTCTCAAGCCCGGCGGCGAGCCGTGCGTGGCGGTGCAACTCGCCACGGGGCTCGCGGTGTTCGACTCGAACGGCCAGCCGGTGCGCGGGTTCCCGCGGCCGGGTGCGGCCGGTGCCGCACCTTTCCTGGCGCAGCTCGACGGCGACGACGGCACCGAGGTCGCGGCCGGCACCACCGCCGATTCGCTCGCGGTGGTGTACGACGCGGGCGCAGGCACGCACGACGCCACGCGCATGGCGTGGCCCGCACCGCGCGGTGGCGTGACGCGCAGCGCGAGCCACGCGCTCGGCGCACCGGCCCCGTTCGTGGTGGACCGCACGCCGCCGGGACGCATCGTCGACCTCGTGGCCTCCTCGGTCACGAACACCTCCGCCGTGGTGCGGTTCACGCACACGGGATCCGACGGCGCGGTCGGCACCGCGACGCGGCTCGTGCTGCGCTCGGCCGCGGGCCCGATCGTGGACGTCGCCGGGTTCCTCGCCGCGCAGGTCCACCCGCCGCTCGTGCCGCGCCCGGCGGGCACGCCCGACAGCGTGCTCGTGAGCGGACTGGCCGAGGGCTCCACGCGCTGGTTCGCGCTGCGCGCGTTCGACGCCGTCGGGCTGGGCTCGGAGGTCTCCAACACCGACTCGGTCACGCTGCAGGGCCTGGCCCCGGCCCGGGTGAACGACGTGCGGGTGCTCGCGGTGGCCGAGAGTTCGGTCGTGCTGGCGTGGACCGCGACCGGCGACGACGGTTCGGTGGGGCGCCCGCGCGGCTACCGCGTGGCGGCCTCGCCCGAGGCGCTCGACGACGCCGGGTTCGAGGCCGCTCCCGTGCAGCGCTTCGCCGAGGCGCGCTACGACGCGGGAGCGGGCGAGACGCTGAGCGTCGACGGGCTCACGCCCGGGCGGCGCTGGCGGTTCGCGGTCAAGGCGGTGGACCGCGCGTTCGCCGAGTCGCCGCTCTCCAACGTGCCCGAGGCGGTCACGCCCGTGGGTGGTGCGCTGCGCGGGCGTGGTGTGCTCGCGGTCGCGTCACGCCCCATGCCCGCGACCGCCGACGTGACGTTCGACTGGCAGGGCGATCCCGCGGCGGGGGGGGAGCAGTGGCTCCTCGTGCACGACCTCTCGGGCCGCCTCGTGCGTCGCATCGCGCTCGGGCGTGAGCCCGGCGGGACGGTGAATTGGAACGGCCGGGACGAGGGCTCGCGCCCTGTCCCGGCCGGTCTGTACTTCGTGCGTCTCGTGAGCGGGTCCCGTCACGCGGATTCGCGTGTCGTGTTCGTCCGTTGAACGCGCCCGTCGCGAGTGACGCGGATCAGAAGTTGCCGTCCATCGTGCGGCCCGGGCCGCCCGTCGGCTGGTGACCACCGTCCCACGCCGAGCGGTCGATACCGAGCGCCGACGTGAACGCGCTGGGCACCGCGTTGCCGCCGATGGCGCGGACGCGGTAGTACTCCACCGACGACACGTTCGTGATGTCGAGCATGAAGTTCGTCTCCGACGCGTTCACCGTGGCGATCAGCGTGCCGGTGGCCGACGACGTCGGGGCCGAGTAGATCTCGTAGCTGACCACACCAGCCGAGCCGCTCGCATCCCACATGAGCCAGTCGCGGTTGATCGACGGGTCATTGAAGGCGTGCAGGTTGGTCGGAGCCTGCGGCGGCGAGAGATCGACGGGCGCCATCGTGCTGGTGCTGCTCTTGCTGCAGCCGACGAGCGACAGGGCGATCACACCGAACGCGAGGGCGGCGGTCAAATGACGACGGAACATGGTGGCATGCCTCCAGAGTTGAGTGGCGGATCCATCCGCACGGGTCTCCAAGCCAGGAACCCGTGGATGCCGAAGTGAACCGGCAAGAAGTGTCTGCAACACCGGTGCCAACTCGAGCGTCGAAGGAGCGGGAGTGCATGACGCGTGTATTGACAAGCATTAAGCGCGGTGGGGCATTCGGCCCACGACTCGGCAGCCTCTTCCGCGATTGCGCGATGCAATGCGGCGTGCGCGATTCCATTGCGCGATGCGCGGTGGTCGTCGCCCTCACGATGGCCGGGATCGCCTTCGCCGAGCCGGTCGTGCCGACCCCGTTGGGCGGTCCCCTGCACTGGCCGCTCGCCGGGGCGGACCGCGCCCTGCGGGGTGGACTGGGCGATGCGCGCAACGGCCGGTTCCACGCCGGGCTCGACCTGTCCACGGCGCGCCGCAACGGGGCGAGCGTGGCCGCCCCCGCCGACGGTTGGGTGGAGCGGGTGCGCACCTCGGGGGTGGGCTACGGACGCTCCCTCTATATACGCACCGACGACGGGCGGCTGGTGGTGTTCGGTCACCTCGACGCGTTCGAGCCGCGGCTGGCCGCGTACGTGGACTCGGTCCAGCGCGCCACCGTCGGCTACGAGCAGGACCTGTGGCCCCCGGCCGGGCGGTTCCGCTACCGCGGCGGCGAGCGCGTGGCGTGGTCGGGGGAGAGCGGGGCGGGGCCGCCCCACCTGCACGTCGAGGTGCGGCACGGGGACTTCGCGCTCAACCCGCTGCTCGCCGGCTACGCGGTGCCCGACGCGGTCGCGCCCCGCATCGCCTCGGTCACGCTCGAGCCGCTCGACGAGTCGTCGTGGGTGGCGCGCTCGGCCGCGCCTCGCACGCACCGCTTCGGGGCCGCCACTGACACGCTCGTGGTCGAGGGGCGCGTGCGCCTCACCGTGCTCGCCTCCGACGACACCGACGGTGCCACCGGACTGCCTGTGCACACGGTGGGGGCGCGCTGGCAGGGCGAGTGGGTGGCGTGCCGCATGGACAGCCTGTCGTGGGCGGGCGAGATGTCGCAGTCGGAGTGGCTGCTCGACGACGGTCGCGTCGCGGGCACGGGCGGCGTGGTGATCGAGGCCCCGGTGGGCCCGCTGGCGCCCCGCTTCCTGGTGGCGAGCCGCACCGAGGCGCGCGGCGCCTCGCTCGTGCGCGTGGCGGCGGGCGAGCCCGCGCGCGTGCTCGAGGTGATGGCGCGCGATGCGGCCGGCAACCTCGCGACGCGCCGGGTGTGGCTGCGCGGGCCGCGTGCGCACGAGCGCGGGCCCGACACCTCGACCCCGAAGGCCGCGGTCGCGGCCAAGGCGCGGCTCGCGGATCCGCGTTGGTCGTTCGCGAGCCTGCCCGACCTGCGCGTGCGGGTGCGCGTCTCGGGGGCGCCCGCGGGCCTGCGCGACGTGCGCTTCGAGCGCGCCGGCGCCGCCGCCGAGGCCAACGCGCCGGTGCGCGCCTCGCGCGACGGCGCGGACTGGGTCGCGGTGCTGCACGCGAACGGGCTGCCCGACGCGGACGGGTTGTGGGTCAAGGGCACGCTGCCGGGCGGAGGGGCGTGGTGGCATCGCGCGTCGTGGGGGCTGTGGCCGATCGGGAGCGCGATGGTCGCGCGGCTCGACGACGGGGCCACGCTCTCGGCGCCACCGGGGAGCGAGTGGGAGGCGGGCGTGATGCTGGTGCGCGGCGTGCCCACGGCGGGCTTGCCGCCGGGTGGCGTCGCGGTGCGCGCCGCGATCGAGGCGCTACCCGTGCAGCCGCCGCTGCGGCGTGCGGTCAGCGTGACGCTGCCCGTTCCGGCCGGGGCGCCGCGCGAGCACGTGGTGATGATGCGACGCGACGGCGGTGGCGAGCGCTGGGAGTGGGTCGAGGCGCGTCTCGACACGGTCGCCGGCACCTACACGGGCGAGAGCGCGCGACTGGGGCAGTTCGCGCTCGTGCGCGACGACGAGCCGCCCGTGGTGGTGCCGCTCGCGGCGCGCGCCCCGGTGCGCGGCGCGTACTCCACGTGGGCGCTCGAGGCGCGCGTCACCGAGGACGTGAGCGGGATCGCGGGCCGACGCTGCGCGCTGCGCGTGGACGGCGAGCCCGTGCCGGTGGAGTGGGATGCGGAGCACAAGCTGCTGCGCTGGCGGCCGCTCGCGCCGCCCGCGCCGGGGCGGCACACGGCGGAGTTCGAGGCCGTGGACCGGGCCGGGCACCGCACGGTCCGGCGGACCACCTTTGTGGTAGTTTCGCGCTGACGGCCCCGGGGGGTGCCCCCGGGGCCGTTCGCCCCCCGGTCGCGGCGGGGCGCCCCGCACCCGACCCCGCGCAGGACGCGCCATGAAGCACTCGGACTTCGTCCACCTCCACAACCACAGCGACTACTCGCTCCTCGACGGCGCGAGCCCGATCCCCGCCATGGTCAAGAAGGCGGCCGAGCTCGAGATGCCCGCGTTGGCGCTCACCGACCATGGTGCGATGTTCGGTGCGGTCGAGTTCTACCAGGAGGCGCGCAAGGCGGGGGTGAAGCCGCTCGTGGGCATGGAGGCCTACGTCACGCGCGGCGCGCTCACCGACCGCAAGCCCGGCGACAAGGCCCACCACCTCGTGTTGCTCGCGCGCGACGACCGCGGGTTCCGCAATCTCATGCGGCTCGCGAGCCTCGCGTACCTCGAGGGCTTCTACTACAAGCCGCGCGTCGACCACGACGTGCTCGCCCGCCACGCCGAGGGGCTGCTCGCGCTCTCGGCCTGTCCGCAGGGCGAGGTCGCCGCCGACCTGCTCGAGGACCGCGACGACGACGCGTTGCGCACCGCCGGCATGTACCGCGACATGTTCGGGGCCGATCACTACTTCCTCGAGATGCAGAACCACGGCCTCGACATCGAGGCCAAGATCCGCTCGAAGGTCGCCACGCTCGCCGCGCGCACGGGCATCCCGCTGGTCGCCACCAACGACTGCCACTACATCGAGCACGACCACCACAACGCGCAGGACGTGCTCCTCTGCATCCAGACGAACCGCAAGGTCTCGGACTCCGACCGCATGCGCGCCATGGCCGGGCTGCACTTCCGCTCGCCGGCCGAGATGAAGGACGCGTTCCGCGACCACCCCGAGGCGATCCGGAACACGCTGGCGGTGGCCGAGCGCTGCAACCTCAAGCTCGACTTCGGCCGCCCGCTGCTGCCCGAGTTCCCGCTGCCGCCGGGCGAGCGCGACGCCGACGACTACTTCCGCCGACTCGCGTGGGCCGAGCTCGGCACGCGCTTCCCCGGGGGCATCGGGGACGCCATGCGGCAGCGCTTCCAGTACGAGCTCGACGTCATCTGCAAGATGGGGTTCGCGTCGTACTTCCTCATCGTCCGCGACTTCATCCACTTCGCCAAGACGCACGGCATCGGCGTCGGTCCCGGCCGTGGCTCGGTCGCGGGCTCGCTGGTGGCCTACGCGCTGCGCATCACCGAGGTGGACCCGTTCCGGCACCAGCTCATCTTCGAGCGCTTCCTGAATCCCGAACGCGTCACCATGCCCGATATCGACATCGACTTCGACGACATCCGGCGTGGCGAGGTGATCGACTACGTGAAGCGCAAGTACGGCGAGGCCAACGTCACCCAGATCATCACCTTCGGCACCATGGGTGCGAAGGGCGTGCTGCGCGACGTCGGGCGCGCGCTCGGGTGCGAGGTCGCCGAGGTGAACGCGGTCGCCAAGCTGGTGCCCGAGACGCTCAACATCACGCTCGACAAGGCCATGGAGCAGACGCCCGAGCTGCGCGACCTCGCGAAGCGGAGCGACCTGCACAAGCGCTGGATCGAGAGCGCCAAGGTGCTCGAGGGTCTGGCGCGCCACAGTTCGGTGCACGCGGCCGGCGTGCTCATCACCCCGGGACCGCTCACCGACTACGTGCCGCTCTGCCGCCAGAAGGGCGACCTCGTCACGACGCAGTGGGACATGAAGTCGGTCGAGAAGGCCGGCCTGCTCAAGATGGACTTCCTCGGCCTGCGCACGCTGTCCGTGCTGCAGGGTGCGGTCGACCTGATCGCCGCCAACCACGGCATCACCGTGGACCTGCAGACGCTGCCCGAGGACGACGCGGCCTCGTTCCGCGTGTTCCAGACCGGCGACACCGTGGCCGTGTTCCAGTTCGAGTCCACGGGCATGCGCGACTACCTCAAGCGCCTGCGTCCGACCGTGTTCGAGGACCTCACGGCCATGAACGCGCTCTACCGGCCGGGTCCGATGGAGAACATCCCTTACTTCATCGACTGCAAGCACGGCCGGCAGAAGGTGAAGTACGAGCACCCCAAGCTGGAACCCATCCTGGCCGCCACCTACGGCGTGTTCGTGTACCAGGAGCAGGTCATGGCCGCTGCTCACGACCTCGCCGGGTTCAGCATGGCACAGGCCGACGAGCTGCGGCGCGCCATGGGCAAGAAGATCGTCGAGGAGATGGAGCGCAAGCGCGTCCAGTTCGTGGAGGGCTGCGAGAGCACCTCGCGCATCCCGGCCAAGACGGCCGAGCGCATCTTCGCCACCATGGAGAAGTTCGCCGGGTACGGCTTCAACAAGTCGCACTCGGCCGCCTACGCGCTCGTCGCCTACCAGTGCGCGTGGCTCAAGGGCAACTACCCGGCCGAGTTCATGGCCGCCACGCTGACCTCGGAGATGAGCGACAGCGACCGCGTGCTCACGCTCATCGAGGAGGTGCGCCGCCTCGGCATCGCCCTGCTGGCGCCCGACATCAACCGTTCCGAGTGGAGGTTCACGATCGAGGCCGGGGCGATCCGGATCGGGCTCGGCGCGGTGCGCAACGTGGGCGAGGGGCCGGTCGAGCGCATCCTCGAGGCGCGCCGCGAGGGCGGGGCGTTCACCGACCTGTTCGACCTCGCCGCGCGCGTGCCGCACGGCACCATGAACCGGCGCGTGCTCGAGAGCCTGGCCGACTCCGGGGCGATCGACGAGCTCGGGCCGTCGCGCGAGCGTCTCAACGCCGGCGCCGCCATGGCGCTCGAGGCCGCGGTCGCGCATCAGCGCGAGGTCGCGAGCGGGCAGTCGTCGCTGTTCGGCGGCGACGCCGGCGTGTCGCTGCCCACGAAGCGCGAGCTGCCGGCCGCCGAGCCGTGGCCGACCGCGGTGCGCGCCAAGAGGGAGAAGGAGCTGCTCGGCTTCTACTTCTCCAACCACCCGCTCGAGCCGTACCGCGAGGTCATCGAACGCGTCGCCACGCACCGGCTGGCGCAGGTCCCCGAACTGCGCAACGACGACGAGGTCTGCGTCGTGGGGTTGGTCGGCGACGTCAAGCAGCTCACCACCAAGAGCGGCAAGCTCATGGGCATGGTGATGCTCGAGGACCTCTCGGGACGCATCGAGTGCACCGTGTTCCCCGAGGCGTTCGAGCAGGCGCGCGCCCAGCTCGTGCCCGACCAGCTCGTGATCGTGTCGGGGCGCATCGAGGTGCGCGAGGAGCGCGGCGCCAAGCTGCTCGTCTCGCAGGTCAAGCCGTGGGAGACCGCGCAGCACGAGTACGTGCCGCAGCTCCACATCGAGGTCCGCGCCGAGGACCTCACCGAGTCGAACATCGCGGGCATGGACCGTGTACTCTCCGGCAGTCCGGGGACGTCCGAGGTCGTCCTGCTCATCCTGAAGCCCGATCACACCCGCCTGGCCTACCGGGCCCGACGCTACCGCGTCGGCCCGAGCGAGGGGCTCGAGGCGGGTCTCACGTCCAACATGCCCGGCTGTCGCGTGCGCTGGGTGCGGGGGGGCGCATGACGGTCTGGTTGGAATTCGAGAAGCCGGTGCTGGAACTGGAGCAGCGCATCGCCGACCTGCGCGAGCACTCGGCCGAGTTGGGCGTGGGGGCCGAGCAGGAGATCGCCGAGCTCGAGCGCAAGGCCGAGGGCATGCGCCGCGACCTGTACGCCAACCTGTCGCGCTACCAGCGCGTGCAGATCGCGCGTCATCCCAAGCGCCCGTACTCGCTCGACTACATCCGCACCTGCTTCACGGGGTTCGAGGAGCTGCACGGCGACCGGCACTTCGCCGACGACCCGGCGATCGTGGCGGGGATGGCGTGGCTCGACCACCGTCCGGTCATGGTGATCGGCCAGCAGAAGGGCCGCGACACCAAGGAGAACCTGCTCCGCCGTTTCGGCATGCCGAACCCCGAGGGCTACCGCAAGGCGCTGCGCCTCATGCAGCTCGCCGACCGGTTCCGCGTCCCCATCGTGACGCTCGTGGACACGCCGGGCGCCTACCCGGGGCTCGGGGCCGAGGAGCGCGGTCAGGCCGAGGCGATCGCGGTCAACCTGCGCGAGATGGCCACGTTCGGCGTGCCGATCGTGACGGTGGTGATCGGCGAGGGCGGCTCGGGCGGCGCGCTCGCGATCGCGGTCGCCGACCGCGTGCTCATGTTCGAGCACTCGGTGTACTCGGTCATCTCGCCCGAGGGTTGCGCCTCGATCCTGTGGCGCGACGGCAAGCAGGGGGCGAAGGCGGCCGAGGCGCTGCGGCTGGCGGCCCCCGACCTGCAGCACCTCGGGATCGTGGACGGCGTGCTGCCCGAGCCGTTCGGCGGTGCGCATCGCGACCCGGCCGCAGCCGCGACCACGCTCAAGGCCGCACTCGCCGAGAACCTGGACGCGCTCGCCGGGGTATCCCCTGCGGACCTCATGGCGCAGCGCGCTGCGAAGTTCCGCAAGCTGGGTGTGTTCCGCGACACGACCGCTTGACCACGGCTTCACGACTCGGCGGGGCCGGGGGGCACCCCGGTTCGCCTGTGCTAGACTGCCGAGCACGTTCGCGTCCCGTCCGAGCTGCCGGCTCAAGTCGCTGGCGGCCATGCCGATGACCGTTCCAACATTGTCCCCGGCCGTCCGAGGAGAACCATGGCGCTGAGCCCCGAACTGCTGGCCATCCTGGTGTGCCCCGCCTGCAAAGGCGACCTCACCTACGATGCGACCGCTCACACGCTGACCTGTCCCGCATGCCGGCTCCGCTACAAGGTGGTGGACGACATCCCGGTCATGCTCGTGGACGAGGCCGAGAAGTTCTGACCCCGCGGTCCCGGCTCGTGCGCCCGCTCCCCATCCTCCGCGCGCTCGTGGCGGTGGTCGCGCTCGCTTGCGCGGCCGTCCAGCCCGCGCTCGCGGGTCCCGAGGCCGTGCTCGCCGGGCTGCGTCTGGCCCCGGCCACGCCGGGCGCGGTGCGCTTCAGCGTCGCGGTCCCCGAGCCGCGCTTCGTGCGCGTGGACCGCGAGCAGCAGCACGACGAGCTCGTGCTCGACGGCTTCGCGGCGGTCGGTGTGCCCGGCCGCCCCGCGCTGCCCACGCGCGTCGTGATGGTCGCCGTGCCGCCGCTCGGCGAGGTCCGGATCACCGCGGTCGCAAGCGAGCTGCGCGTGCGCGAGGGCGTCACGCTGGCGCCGCAGACCCACGTCGATCGCGACGGTCAGGTGGTGCGCGTGCCGCGCGACCTCGCGTCGTACGGGGCCGAGGGCGACCCGACCCCGGTCGCCGCGCGTCTGCTCGAGGTCACGTGGATGCGCAACCAGCGCGTCGCGCGCGTCGAGCTGTCGCCCGTCGCCTACGAACCGGCCGCGCGCCGGCTCGGCGTGGCGGCGCGCCTCGACGTGGAACTGGCGGTCACGCCCAGCGGTCCGCTCGGACCGCCGGCCGAGCCCGCCGACGGGTTCGAGTCCATCTACCGTCGCACGCTCGTGAACTACGAGCAGGGGCGAGCGTGGCGCCGACCGCGCACCGAGGCGCTGGTCGCCGCGGCGCGCCGCATGGGCATGCCGGCCGCCGCGCTGGCGGCCGAGGCGGTGCAGGTCGAGACCACCAGCGTGTTCGCCGGTCGCACGTGGATCAAGATGGCGATCACGCGCAGTGGCTTCTACGCGGTCAACTACTCGCGCCTGCGCAACCTGTCGTTGTTCGACCCGCTCGTGCCCGCGCCGCTCGACAGCCTGCGTCTGTTCACCTGGCCCGGCGTGACGGTGCTGCCCGAGGACAGCTACTGCGACTCGTGCGGCTATCGCGAGGTCGCGCTCGGCATCGTGCGCGACGTGAGCGCCCCGCCCGCCGGACAGCCCAACGTGGACGGTCCCGCCGACGGGTTGTTCGCCGACAACAACGACGCGTTCTACTTCTACGCGCAGGCCCCCGACGGGTGGGAGGACGAGCAGGACCCCACGCGCCCCGACACGAGCTGGACCACCAACCCGTACGATCGCAACAACTACTACTACCTGACGATCGCCACGGGGGAGAAGCCGGTCGCGGGCACCGCCTACCCGTTCCCGCCGCAGCGCATCGGCGCCGGCGGAAGCACGGTGCGCGACGTCACGCCCGACGGCACCGCGACCCCGGTCGCGACCGTGCCGGGGCGCGTGCACCTCGAGCAGGACCTCGAGTACTGGCCCGACGCGACCGCGGTGGGCACCACCTACAAGTGGGAGAAGTGGTTCTGGCGCAGCCTCATCTCGGGGCAGACGTTCACCCACTCGCTCGACCTGACCGACGCCGACGTCACGCAGCCCGCGCGCTTCCGCCTGCGCCAGTGGGGGCTGTCGGACAACTATCGCAGCTTCACCTCGAGCTGCTTCGGCGACACGCCCGACCACTTCCTCGACGTGCGCGTGAACGACGTCGTGTTCCCGCGCTACGGGTGGTTCTCGAACACCGCGCAGGACGGGGCCGTGCTGACGCTCGACACCACCACGGTGTTCCTGCGCACGACCGGTAACCAGCTCACCGTCTCGGTGCCCACCATCCCGCGCGACCCGCTGTGCGCGAACCGGCTCGACCGCAGCGGCGTGGCGTTCTACGAGGTGTACTACGAGCGCCGATTGCTGCCGCAGCAGGACGCGATCGAGTTCCGCACCCGCGCCGCCGCCGGGCGGTTCCGCTACGAGGTCGGACCGTTCGTGAACGAGCCCTCCACCTACCTGTTCGACGTCACCGACCCGCAGCGCCCCGTGCTTCTCACGGGCGCGACGCGCACCGCTCTGCCGGGTGGGGGCTGGACGCTGACGTTCGCCGACACGCAGACGGGTTCGCGCCGCTACGCGGTCGTCACCGACTCGACCCTCACGCAGACCACGGCACTGATCGCGCCGACCGCGCTCGCGGATGCGCCGTTCACGAGCCGCCAGAACCTGCGCAGCACCACGAACCAGGCCGACTACATCGTCATCCACTACGACGGGTTCAAGCAGGCCGCCGATTCGTTGGCGGCGTGGCGTCGTCTTCACCTCCCGCTCCTGGCCACGCCCGCCCCGCACGAGGCGGTCGCGATCCCGGTCTCGGCGATCTTCGACCAGTTCTCGGGCGGTCGCACCGACCCGGGGGCGCTGCGCAATTTCCTGCGTGCCGCCGCCAACTGGTCGCGGCGTCCGCTCTACGTGACGTTCCTCGGGGACGCGTCCTACGACTTCAAGGACATCACCGGCCGCGCCACGCCGGGGCAGCCCGGCTGCCTGCTGCCCACCTACGAGAACGGGTTCGACAACATCTTCGTCATCCGTCGCCAGTACGCGACCGACGACTGGATCGTGAACGTGAACGACCCCGTGCGCGTGCTGCCCGACTTCCTCTCGGGCCGCATCCCCGCCGGTGACCCCGCCTCGGCGCTCGCCATCGTGACGCAGAAGATCCTCGGCTACGAGCGCTCGGCACCCTTCGGCGAGTACCGGAACAGCGTCGTGCTCATGGCCGACGACAACGTGCAGGGCGGGCCGTGCGACCAGACGACCTGCCAGACCGGCTGCGACCCGCTCGCGTGGACGCACGTCATCCAGACCGACAACCTCAACCGGTCGCACACGCCGTCGCACATCGATCGCGAGTACGTCTACCTGCACACCTACCCGACCGGCCCGGGCGTCACCAAGCCGGCGGCGCGCAGCGACCTGTTCGCCAAGCTCAACCAGGGCACCTCGGTCTTCAACTACGTCGGGCACGGCAGCCCGTTCAAGATGACCGACGAGGGCGTGTTCCTCGACAGCGACGCGGGCACGCTGGTGAACGGCCTCAAGATGTCGCTCATGGTCGCGGCGTCGTGCGACGTGGGCAAGTTCAGCGACCCGACCGTGCAGAGCCTCGGCGAGCGCATCTTCATGTCGCCCACCGGCGGCTGCATCGCGGTGCTGTCCTCGACCGAGCAGGCGCTGTCGTCGGACAACAGCCTGCTCAACGGTCTCATCTACGACGCGCTGTTCGATCGCGACTCGTTGCGCGTGGGCGGCATCCTGCTGCCCACCGAGGGCCAGTACCACGTGCCCATCTCGGCCGCCCTGCTCGCCGCCAAGTCGGTGCCCGCGGCGCAGTCGCAGAACAGCCAGAAGTACCAGCTCATGGGCGACCCGGCGACGCTCCTCAACCTGCCGCGCTTGTGGGCCGACCTCACGCTCACCGACCTGCAGGGCGCTCCGGTGGACACGCTCGAGCGCGGCCAGACCGTGCTGTTCGAGGGCGAGGTGCTCGACCGTCCGGGCGGCGTGCGCGTGGCCGTGGACGGCGTGGCGAGCGTGCTCATCGACGACTCCGCGCCGACCGACCGCACCGACGGGACCTGCCAGTTCCCGGCCGACTACCTGTTCAGCCCCGGCACCATGTACCACGGCGACGTCACGCTCACGGGCGGCACCTTCAAGGGTCGCTTCGTCGTGCCGCTCGATGCCGTCACCGGCAACGCGGGGCGCATCCGCGCCTACCTGAACGGTCGCCCGGCGGCGGCCGCCGCTCCGGTGGACGGGGTGGGGGACCTGGTCGCTGCGGTCGCGCCCGGCACGGCGCCCGCGGGTGATGACGAGGGGCCGCGCATCACGCTGTCGTTCCAGGGTGGATCCACCAACGTCCGTCCCGACGCGACGCTGCAGATCCTGCTGTTCGACGAGAGCGGCATCATGACCACCGGGCATGCGCCGCAGAACTCGATCATCGTGACGCTCGACGAGAACACCACGTCGCGCACCGACATCACCGCCTCGTTCCGCTACGCCGCCGACTCGTACCAGTCGGGCTCGGCGTCGTTCACCCTGCCCAACCTGGCGCCGGGTGCGCACACCATCCGGGTCTCGGCCGCCGACAACCTCGCGACGGGCCTCACCGCCGCCCGCCACCGCTCCAGCACGACGCTCGAGTTCCAGGTCGTGGACGTGCCGCCGCTGCGGATCGTGCGGACCTACCTGTTCCCCAATCCGGTCTGGTCGGGCGGGGGGAGGTCGGGCGGCGTGTTCGTGGTGGATGCCCCCGGCGACTCGGTGAACACCTTGATCCGCATCTACACGGTCGCGGGTAAGTTGGTGCGAGAACTACGACAAGCGGGCGGCATCGGGCAGGTCCAGATGGTCTGGGACGGGTTCGATGCCGAGGGCAGCCCGCTCGCCCAGGGCACCTATCTCTACAAGGTTCATGTCAGCGGCCGAGATGCCGATGGTAGGAGCAACCCCCGCCAGAGAACCGCGGCGGAGGGTCGGTTCGTCGTCCTCAGTCCCTAGTCCCACGCGCTCCCCGCGTCGGGTCGAGGGAAGTCGGAACCCGCCGGGCGGTTGCGGTGTAGGAGTTCTCGTCCGGTACCATGCCCGCACGGCGGGTCCCTCATACAGGAGCCATTCCCATGCGTCTCACCCGGTCCATCCTCCTCGGCGCGGTCCTCGGCCTCACGTTCGCGACGTCGGCGTTCGCGCAGGGCACCGGTCGCTCGCTCGACATCCAGCCGGGTGCGCGCCAGAACGGGATGGGGGCCACCGGTGTCGCCATCGCCGATGACGCCACGGGCGTCACGTGGTGGAACCCGGCCGGCCTCGGTTTCGTGAACCGTTCGGCGATCGACCTCACCTACGCCCAGCTCGTGCCGGGCCTCGCCAACGACGTGAACTACAACTACCTCACGTTCGTGAAGCCCACGTCGGGTTGGGGCGCGTTCGGTCTCGGCCTCATCTTCCTGTCGTACGGCACCAGCGAGGGCACCGACCCGTTCGGCAACTCGACCGGTTCGTTCACCTCGAACGAGTTCTCGCCGGCGCTGTACTACGGCACCAAGCTGCTGCCCGACCTGTCGGTGGGAGCGTCGCTCAAGTACATCCGCATCCAGCTCGCGCCGCAGTCGCAGTCGGGCGTCGGTGCCACCTTCGGGCTCGACGTGGCCGCGCTCTACCGCATCCGCCCGGCGCGCCTGAACCTCGGCGTCAACGTGCAGAACCTCGGACCGAGCGTCACGTTCATCAACGAGGACGAGCGCAGCCCGCTGTCGCGCAACCTCAAGGTCGGCGCGGCGTGGGAGGCCTACGACAACGGTGGGCTCAAGGCGCTCGTGGCGGCCGACTTCGACCAGTCGCTCGTGACCGATGCGTTCTGGCAGTTGCACACCGGCCTCGAGATCCGCTACACGGACCAGATCGCCGGTCGCGTCGGCTACTATCACGACCCGCTCGGTCAGCTCGAGGGCCTCACCTACGGCATCGGGCTCGGCTGGAAGGGTCTCTCGGTGGATTTCGGCAGCATCCCGCAGGCGAAGGGGTCCGGTCTCCCGAATGTCTCCAAACTCACGCTGGGTTACCGCTTCTGACGCGCACGTGAACCTGCGCCGTCTCCTCCTCACGCTCACGCTCGTCGTGCTCCCGGCCGCATCGGCGTCACCCGCCGGTGCGGCCGAAGCGCGTGTCCTGAGCGTGCGTCCCGTCGCGCCGGCCGAGCAGGTGCTCGACCAGCAGCGTCGCGGCGCCGAGTCGCGCGCCGTGGCCCTCACCGCCGACGAGGTGCGCGTGCAGCGCGCGCGCATGGAGCGGCAGCGGGTCGCGCACGGGATCAAGCACGAGATGATGTCGCGCGCCCAGGGCGTGGACCGCAGCCTCGCCGCCTCGCGCCGCCCGGGCTGGCGGCCGCCCGCCGCCGCCGCGCTCGACCCCAAGACCGGACGCGTGCCCGCGTTCGGTTCGGTGGTGCCCGTGGACACGCTGCGCTTGGCGTTCCTGCGCATCGACTTCCTCGCCGATCGCGAGGGTTCGGCCTCGACGGGGGATGGGCGCTTCAACCTCGACCGGGCCGACACGCTCGTGAACCCGGTGGACCGTCCGCCGCACAACCGCGCGTTCTTCGTGAAGCACGGCGAGGCGCTGTCGCGCTACTACGACGCGCAGACCTACGGGCGCGTGCGCGTCGAGGTGGACGTGTGGCCGTCGGCGTCGGACTCGGCCTACCACCTGTCCGACATGGCCGACCTCGGGCCGTGGCGCTTCGGCAGCGGCATCTTCCGCGCCGCGGTGGCCATGATGAAGCTGTGCTTCTACGCGGCCGACTCGCAGGCGCGCGTGCTCGGCGACCCGATCCCGTGGAACAAGTACGACCGCTTCATGGTCATCCACGCCGGGAGCGACCTGCAGAGCGACCTGCGCGGCGACTCCAAGCTCGACATCCCGTCGTTCACCATGTTCGTGAGCGACACCGACCGCGTGGTGTTCGCCGACACCACGCTGCGGCCCATCGACCGCGTCGCGTTCGTGCCCGAGACCCTCAACCAGGACGACGCGTTCGGGGCCATCAACGGCGTCATCGCGCACGAGAACGGCCACAACTTCTTCGGCTTCGGCGACATCTACGACATCTCCACGGCGCTGCCCACGGTGGGCTACTGGTCGCTCATGGACAGCGGCAACCTGCTCGGCGCGCGCCTGCTCACCTCGCAGGGCGAGATCTACGCCGTCGGCCTGCTGCCCCCGAGCATCGACCCGTTCCAGCGCGACTTCGCGACCATCAGCGAGAGCGGCATCCTGTCGTTCCGTCGCCCCGGCGCGGCCGACACCGCGGCGTTCGCGCTCCACGGCAGCCAGCGCACGAACGACTTCGTGAAGCTCGACCTCTCGAGCGACGAGCACCTCATCCTCGAGAACCGCTACCTCGCGCCCGCCGCCGCGGTGCGGCTCAAGCAGGATGACTCCACGCGCGTGGTGCTGGGCCCGCTGCTGCCCGACTCGCTCGAGTACGACGCGCTCCTGCCGGGCGGCGGCGTGCTCGTGTGGCACGTGGACGAGAGCGTCCTCCCGTTCACAAGCTCGCTGCGCGTCAACCCCGACTTCGGGTTCAACTCGAACCCGCGCCGCCGTGGCATGCAGATGATCGAGGCCGACGGGCTCGACGACCTCGGCGACGTGGGTTCGCCGTACCTGCTCGGGAGCATCCTCGACCCGTGGCAGGCCAGCGTGGCGGCCACGCTCTCGGACGACACCACCCCGAACCTGCGACCCAACCAAGGGACGCGCCCGCACCTGCGGATCGACTTCCTCGACGACGCGAGCGACGTCATGCACGTGCGCGTGCGCCGCACGTGGCAGCCGGCGGGCTGGCCGGTCGCGGCCTCGTTCCCGCCCGGTGGCCCGTCGCTGCTCACGCTCGACCTCGACGGCGACGGCGCCCGCGACGTGGTGTGGGCGGGCGGCGACACCTCGACCGCGTTCGGGGCGCGTGGCGCCGACAGTGCGGCGGTGTTCGCGGTCCGCTTCGACGGCCGTGGGCTTGCGGGTGCCGACTCGCTTGACTTCTCGCACCTCGACCGTCGTCCGCGGCGCGAGGCCGCGGGCTGGGTGACGGGCGATCCCGCCACCGGCCGTGGCCCGGGCGTGGTCGTGGTAACGACGCACCGCTCCGGTCCGAGCGATGCGCTCGGAGGCAGGCTGTGGGCGATCGGCACCGACGGTGCGCCGCGCGCGGGCTTCCCGGTCACGCTGCCGTCGCCGGCGAGCACGCCCCCGATCGTGGCGCGCACCGCCGCCGGCATCCGCATCCTGGTGGGCTGCGAGGACGGGCGCGTGCGTGCGCTGGATGACGCGGGCACGATCGTCGCGACCAGCGCGGTCGCGCTCCCCGGTCCGGTCGCGGGCCGGCTCGCGTGGGCCGAGGATGGCGCCACCGCCACGCACGGCTTCGTCGCGGCTGGTGACACGACCGGGCAGGTGGGGCTGTGGCGGTTGCCGACGCTCGACGGCGTCGCCGGATGGCCGGTGCAGGTGGGGGGCAACGGCTTCTCGCCCGACTTCCTGTTCATGGCCTCGGGTGGGGCCGGGGCCCAGGCCGACGCCTCGTGTGCGAGCGAGCCCACGCTGCATGCGCACCACGCGAACCGCGTCTGGGCGTACTGCCCGGTGGGCGCCGAGCCCGTGCCGGGGTGGGGCGCGCCGCTGCGCGACACGCTCGTCGCGGGGCTCGCCGCCGGCGACCCCGACGGCGACGGCTTCCCCGAGGTGGTCGCGCAGACGGTGGACTCGCGCGTGCTGTTCCTGAACCGCACCGGACAGCCCTCGCCGGGCTGGCCGCGTGCCGCGAGTGCGGTGGAGTTCCGCACCTCGAGCGCGCCGGTGGTGGTGGACGTGGACGGCGACGCGCGGCCCGAGATGGTGACGCTCACCGCGAGTGGCGTCCTCGCGCTCGGCTCGAACGGCCGCGCTGCGGCCGGCTGGCCGCTCGCCACGGGCTCGGGCTGTGCGGGCGACATGGTCGCCACCGACCTCGAGGGCGACGGCACGCTCGAGGTGGTGGCCCCCGATCGCTTCGGCCGGCTCTACGCCTACACGACCGGTGCACTCGCGAGCGGGTCGGCCGCGCCGTGGACGATGGCCGGCGGCGACGCCGGACGAACCTCGTCGCTCCCGAGCGCGCGCACCTCCAACCCGTCCGCTCCCACGGCGGGGCCGCTCGTGAACGCGTCGCTCAAGGCGTACCCCAACCCGGCCCGCCGGCAGCCCGTCACGATCGCCTACCAGCTCAGCGAGGACGCGACCGTCGAGGTCCGCATCCTCGATGCGTCGGGGCACGAGGTGACGCGTTGGACGCGCGCTGGGGTGCGGGCCGACAACCTCGACCGTTGGGACCCGAGCGGCGTGCCCGCCGGACTGTACGTGGCGCACCTGCGGTTCTCGGGTGCGAACGGCACGCGCACCGCCACGGTGCCGATCGGGGTGCTGCGGTGATCCGTCGCCTGCTCGCGCTCACCCTCGTGCTCGCCGCCACCCCGGTGGCGGCCGCGACCGCGCCCGACGCCGACGCCTACGGAGCATGGCGCGCTGCGCGCGCCGAGGCCGGGGCCTACGCGGTGCTGGCCGACGCGCCGGGGGCGGGGCTCGTCTCGCCACTCGCGCCCGCCGTGCGCCGCACCGCCGACCAGGTGCCCGAGGGTTGGCTGGCGCAGCGCGCGATCGAACGCGAGTGGGGCCCGTCGGAGGACTCCCTCTACGTGGTGATCGAGCAGCCAGGGTGGCGCTCGGAGGGCCTCGTGTTCGTGTTGTCGGGGGTCGTGCCCGGCGCCGGGCAGTACTACGTCGGCGAGGGCAGTGCGTGGTTCTACCTCGCGGTCGAGGCCGCCGGTTGGGCGGGGCGCACCATGTCGGGGCGCCGGGCGCGCGAACTCCGTGACGAGGCGGCCGCGTTCGTCGGCGACCCCAACGACCCGGCCGCGGGGTGGTCGTTCGCGCGCTACGAGGCCGCCTCGGGCGGCAGTGCGAGCGTGCTCGAGGCACTGTGGGTGGGCGACCGCGAGGCCTACTACCAGGCCCTCGCCAGCGACCCCACGTACCGCGCGGGCTTCATCGGTCCGAACCCGACCAACTCCTCGGACGCCTACCGCGGGTTGCGTGACGACTCGCAGGCCCGCTTCCGCAACCAGCGTCTGTACAGCGCGCTGTTGTGGCTCAACCACGCGGTCTCGGCGTTCGACGCCCTGCGCGCGGCGCGCCTGCACAACCTGCCGATCCGTCGCAACATCGAGCTGCAGCTCGGCGGCCGCCTCAAGCGCGGCCAGCCCGACCTGCGCGCGACCCTCGTGCGGAGGTTCTGACCGTGGCCTCGTCCCTCTGTGCCGCCCTCGCGCTCGGCGCGACGCTCGGCACCAGCCAGCCTGCGGCACCCGACTTCATGCTCGCCGGTCCCGAGCCGGTGGTGGTGACGGTCACCGCCGAACCCACCATGTTCTCGCCGCTCGCGCTCGCCGCGGGCTCGATCTCGGGCTTCGACGACAAGGCCAAGCCCAAGCGCAAGGACCCCAAGCGCACGAAGGACGGCGGGAGCGCCGAGTCGCCCGGCGACGAGGGGCTGGGGCCCGAGCGCGCGCGCATCCTGCTGCGCTCGCTCACCGTGCCCGGCTGGGGACAGGCCACGCTCGGGCGCAAGACCAGCGCGCGCGTCTTCGCGCTCACCGAGGTCGGCATCTGGAGCGCGTTCGTGGCGTTCCGCGTGCAGGAGGGGCAGCGCGTCCAGAGTTACCTGCGCACCGCGCGACTCGGCGCCGGGATCGACCTCGCCGACCAGGACGACGAGCTCCGCCGCATCGTGGGCGCGTTCGCGAGCAGCGAGGAGTACAACCTGCTCGTGGTGACGCGCGACGCCGCCAACATCTACCTGAGCGACCCCGACAACCTCGACATCGAGGGGTATCGCGCCTACATCGCCGAGAACTCGCTCTCGGGCGACATGGCGTGGGCGTGGTCCGATGAGGCCACGTTCCAGCGCTACGGTGGTCAGCGCAAGTTCGCGCAGAAGGCCGCGCTCCGCGCCAACGCCGCGCTCGGGTTCGCGATCGCGAACCGACTCGTGAGCGCGCTGCACGCGGCTCGTGCCGCCGGGCACTCCAGCGCCGGCGGACCGCAGGGCTGGCGGCTCGAGGTCTCGCCCGTGCCCGACGCCAACGGGCGCCTGACCGCGGCCCTCACGAAGACGTTCTAGGGGGGACGGCGGGGGTGCGCCGCATCGTCCGCGCCGCGGGTCTCGCGCTCGTGCTGCTGCTCGCCTCGGGCGCGACGCGCGTGCAGGCCGAGGAGGGCGCGCGGCTCGTGCCCGTGGACACGCTCGCGAGCGCGCGTCTGGTGGACCCCGCGGGCCTCGCGGTGGACGTGTTCGGGCGGGTCTGGGTGAGCGACGCCACACTGCACCGCGTCGTGCGCTTCACGGCCGACGGTGCGCTGCTCGACGAGACCGGGGCGCTCGGTAGCGATACCGGGCTGTTCCGGCGACCGGGTGCGCTCGCCCCGGCGGGGGCCCTCGGGGTCGCGGTGCTCGACCGCGAGAACCGCCGCGTCGTGGTGTACGACCACCACCTGCGCCGGCTCTCGGGCGGTGTGGACTGGGGCCGCGAACCGCTCGCGGACCGCCTGGGCCGCGTGGACCCGGTCGCACTCGCGACCGATCGCGGGGGCGCGCTGCACGTCGCCGACGCCGATCGCGACCGCGTGCTGGAGTTCGACTTCGCGGGCGCGTTCGTGCGCGAGTGGGGCGGCTATGGTGGCCGCGCCGGGGGCTTCAACGGCCTCGCGGCGCTGGCGGGCGACGGCGGCGGGCGGTTCGTGGCGGTCGAGCGTCCGCGGGCGCGCGCCCGGCGCGGAGCGCCCGAGGACTCGAGCGCGGGGCGCTCGCGCGTGCAGTGGTTCGAGGCCGGCGGGCGCGTGACGCGCACCGTGTGGACCGCACCGTGGGCCGCTGGAGCGGGCGAGACCGGGATCGTGGTCGCGATCGCCGCCGACGGCCGCGTCGCGCTGGCCGCCGAGCGTTCGGGCGAGGTGGTGGTGCTCGCGCGCGACGGTCGCGAGATCGTGCGTGCGCGCGGCCTGGCGCAGCCACGCGCGCTCGCGTTCGACGCCGACGGCCGGCTGCTCGTGGGCGAGGCCGGGGCCGCGCGCGTCGTGCGGTGGGCGATCGCGCTGCCCGCGCCGGAGTGAGCGTGCGCGCGCGCGGACCGTGGTGGCTCGCGGGCCTCGTCGTGCTCGCGTCGTCCGCACCCGTGCGCGCCGCCGAGCCGGTGCGCGACCCGTCGTGCGGCGTCACGGTGGTGGTGCCCGCGGCCGGCGTCGCGGTGACGCGGCTGCCGCGCGGCTTCGTGCGCAGCGGGAGCGACTCGGTGTGGTCGGCGCTCGGACCGTGGGTGCGTGGGCGCGACTACCGTCTCGACCTGCTGCGCGGCGACCTGCGACTGCTGCGCGCGCTCGCACCCGGCGAGACGCTGTGGGTGCGCACGTGCGGGTTGCTGGCGCCACCGCCGCTCGAGTACCAGCGACTCGAGTACCGTCCGGCCCCCGCCGCGGGGGCGAGCGGGATCGCGGGCGACAGTGCGCGCCCCGTGCCGCTCGCGGTGGCGACCCGCCCCGCCACGGCGCGCGACCCGGCCGGGGCCCCGAGCGGGAGCGCGCTCACGGTGAACGGCAACAAGACGCTGGCGGTGGACTTCGGCTCGTCGCAGGACGCCGCGCTCCGCCAGTCGCTCGACCTCTCGATCTCGGGCCGCGTCGCGCCCGGCGTGGAGCTGACGGGTGTGCTCACCGACCGCGACACGCCGGTCTCGGCCGACGGCTCGACGCAGGACCTGCAGTCGATCGACCGCGTGCTGCTGGAACTGCGTGCGCGCGACGGCCGCGCCGCGCTCGGCGACCTGCCGTTGTCGGTGACGAACGGCGAGTTCGCGCGCCTCGAGCGCCGCGTGCAGGGCGTGGCCGGCGAGTGGCGCACGGGCGGGTTCGGGGTACGGGCCGGGGCGGCGGGCTCGCAGGGTGAGTACCGCCGTCTGCAGTTCAACGGCGTGGACGGTCGTCAGGGGCCGTACCTGCTCACCGACCGCGACGGCGTCGCGGGCGTCACCGTGGTCGCGGGCAGCGAGCAGGTCACGGTGGACGGTGAGCGCATGACGCGCGGCGAGGGGGCCGACTACGCGATCGACTACGAACGCGGCCGGCTCACGTTCTCGAACCGCCGTCCGATCTCGTCGGCGTCGCGCATCACGGTGGAGTACCAGTACGCGCTCACGCGCTACCGGCGCAACCTCGCGCTCGGCGCGGTCGAGTGGCGGCAGGGGCGGTGGGCGCTGTTCGCGCAGGGCGTCACCGAGGGCGACGACTCGGGGCGCCCGCTCGCCGGGGCGCTCGACGCCTCCGACCGCGCCGCGCTCGCCGCAGCCGGTGACTCGGTCGCACTCGGGGCCGGTGCGGTGCCGGGCACGGGCGACTACGACACCTTGTCGGTGGCGGGGGTGACGCGCTTCGCGTTCGTGGGCATCGACTCGGGCGCGTTCGCGGTGCGCTTCGCGCGCGTGGGCGAGGGCCGGGGCGACTACGCCGACTCCGCGGTGGTCGCGGGCCGCGCCACCTATCGCTGGGTGGGGCCCGGCCTGGGCGCGTACCGCGTCGGGCGGGCGCTGCCCGCGCCCGAGTCGCACCGGCTCGCGTCGTTCGGGGCGAGCACGCGCTGGGGCGCGATCACGCTCGACGCCGAGGGCGCGCTGTCGCGCTTCGACCGCAACACGCTCTCGGCGCGCGACGGGTCCGACGACGCGGGGGGGGCGGCGCGCGTGCGGCTCGAGGGCGAGGGCCGCGTGCCGTTCCTCTCGGGCCGCAGCGGGTTCGCGGCCGCCTACCGCGCGGTCGAGAGTCGCTTCGCGCCGTTCACGCGCCTCGAGCGCGCCTTCGCCGAGGAGGACTGGGGGCTCGCGCCCGGGGCCGACCTCGAGCACCCGCGCCGCGGCGACGTCGAGGGCTGGTGGCGGCCGCGTGCCGGGCACGAGTTCGCCGCGTCGTGGTCGCACCTCGTCACGCCCGACGGTTACCGCGGTCAGCGGCGGCGCGCGAGCGCGCGCTGGGGGAGCGGGCCGCTCACGGCGAACGGCGCGCTGCTCGATGCCGCGGGCTCGACCGCGGGTCGCGCCTTCGGGGACGGCGGTCGCACGCGCCTGACCGGTGACCTGCGCTGGGCGGGCGCGTGGCTCGCGCCGGCGGTGCGCGCCGAGCGCGACCGGCGCGAGACGCCCGGGGACACCGCGGTGGTGCGCGACCGCGTGGATGCGCTCGACCTCGACCTCGCCGCCGGTGCGCGCGTGGGCTGGCGCATGGCGGTGGGCGCGGGCACGCGACGCGATCGCCGCGAGGCCGGTCGCACCGCCACCGCCACGCGCACGCGCACGCTGCGCACCGACCTCGAGACGCCGGCCGCGCAGCCCGTGGGCGTGGTGCTGAGCGGGCAGCGGCGCGACACGCGCGACGAGTCGAGCGGCGCGCTCGTGCGTCAGGACCTCGCGAGCGTGCGCCTGCGCGGCGACTGGCGACCGGCGGGGCTGTCGGGTTCGGTGCAGGTCGAGCGCACCGGCGAGGCCGAGAACCGGCGCGTGCGCACGCTCACGTTCGTCGGCGGTGGGCGCGGGGGCTACGACGCGACCGGCAACTTCGTGGGCACGGGGGACTACGACCTCGTACTGGCGGTGAGTCCCGAACTCGAACGCTACGCACGCACGGCCACGAGCGCGCGCGCGACGTGGGCGTTCGGGCGCTCGGAGTCGTGGCGCGGTTCGCGCCTGGAGCTCGTGCTCGAGGACGAGGCACGGCGGCGCGGCGGCGGGCGGTTCTCGGACGTGCTGCTCGCGCCCGCGGTCGCGACCGGCGATGCCGCCCTCGCACGCGGCTCGGTCCAGCACCGGATCGAGGCCGACCTGGCCCCGGGCTCGCGCGCGGCGGCGTTCCGGGTGCGCGCCGAGCGCCGCGTGAGCGCGGACCGCTCGTTCGAGAACTTCGCGCAGGTCACCGAGGAGCGCAGCGGTGCGCTGCGCTGGCGCACGCGGCCCGGCACCACGACCAGCGCCGAACTCGAGACTCGTCTGGCGTGGCAGCGCGCCTCGCAGTCGTTCGTGGCCGGGGCGCGCTACGACCGCACGCTGTTCGAGCAGGCCGCGACCGCGCGGCTCGTCTGGCAGCCGGCCACCTCGCTGCGCGGGGCGGCGGTCGGCGACCTGTCGTGGTCGCGCCCGGTCGGGGGGCTCGAGCGCACGCGCACGCTGCGGGTCGGCCCCGACCTGTCGCTCGGTGTGGGACGGCACGGTCGCGCCGACGTCACGCTGCGCCGCGCGTTCGTGAGCGGTCCGCCCGCGATCGGGCTGCTGCCGAGCGCCGACCCGGCGGGAGCGGCGCGTTGGGACGCCACCGCACGCTTCGACTACCGCGTCCACACCACCACGAGCGTCGGGTTCGACGCGTCGGTGCGCGAACGCCCCGGTCGCGCCACGGTGGTCACCGGGCGCGCCGAGGTGAGGGCGTTCTTCTGATGCGCGCGCCCGTCCCGCACCCGCTCCGCACCGCGCTGGCGGTGGTCGTCGCGCTCGCGCTCGCCGCGCCGAGTGCCTCGGGCGCGCCCGCGCGCCTGCGCACCGAGGGTTGGCCGCTCGCGGCCCGCGAGGCCGACGGGCTGTTCGCGCCCGCGGTGCGCACGCCCGCCGATGCCGCTGCGCTCGCGGGCGCGCTCGCGCGAGCGGTCGCGCGCCTGCAGGGAGCGGGCTGGCACGACGCCACGTTCGAGGCGGCGTGGAGTGCGGACTCCGCCACCCTCACGGTGCGCGTCGCGCCCGGGACGCGCTGGCGGTGGGGCACGCTCACGTTCGAGGTCCCGCGCGCCGAGTCGCTCGCGGTCGCACGCGCGGTGGCGTGGACGCCGGGTGCCGTCGCCGACCCGGCCGCGCTCGCGCTCGCGGTGGACGCCGGGCTGCGGGCCGCCGAGGAGCGCGGGCACGCGTGGGCGCAGCTCGCGATCACCGAGTGGCGGCCCGACTCGGGGCGCGTGCACGTGCGGCTGTCGGGTTCGCTCGGGCCGCGTGTCGAGGTGGAGCGCGTGCGCGTGGACGGGTTGCGCACGACGCGCCCCGAGGTGGCGGCGCGCGCGTTGGGACCGCTCGCCGGTCTGCCCTACAATCCGGTGGCGGCACGCGCGGGGGCGGCACGCCTCGCGCAACTCGGGGTGTTCACGCGCGCCGAGTACGTGGGGTTGGAGCCCGGCACGCGCTGGGAGCGGGGCACGCTGGCGTTCCGCGTCGAGGAGCCGCGCTACAACCGCTTCGAGGGTGCGCTCGGCGTGCAGGGCTCGGCCGGTGTGGTCGGGCGCGCCGCGCTCGACCTCGGCAACCTGCTCGGCACCGCGCGCGCGACCTCGCTGCTCTGGCAGTCGCGCGGGGCGGGGCGCAGCGACTTCGAGGTCCGTTACGTCGAGCCGTTCCTGGCCGGGACGCCGTTCCGGGTCGAGTTCGGGCTCGCACAGCAGTTGCAGGATTCCACCTACACGCGCACGCGTTGGGGCGCGCGCGTCGGGCATGCGCTCGGCACGGGCGACCGGATCGAGGCGGGGTACGAGGAGGAGCGGGTGGTGCGGACGCAGGGAGGCTCGGTGAACGCCGCGCTGCGCAACACGGTGTTCGCGTGGGAGCGGGACGGTCGCGACGACCGTGTCGGTCCTCGCACCGGCGCGCGCCTGCGTCTCGCCGGCACCGGCGTGTTCAAGCGCGAGACGTTCCGCGCCCCCGTCGCCGGCGAGGCCGCCACGCGCAGCTCGCGGGCCGGGATCGCCGAGGCCGCCCTCGAACTGCACCGGCCGCTGGGGCCGCGCCGCGGGCTGGCGCTCGAGCTCTCGGGCACCGGACGGTTCAGCGGCGACACCGTGCTCGAGGACTACGAGCGCACCCCGGTGGGTGGGGCGAGCACGCTGCGCGGTCATGACGAGGAGGAGTTCCGGGTCGATCGCGTCGCGCTCTCGCGCCTGGAACTGCGTGCCTTCCCCGGCAGCGCGGGCGAGCGGCTCGCGCTGTTCTGGGACCACGCCGAGATGCTGACGCGCGAGCCCCTCGCGAGCGGGGGCACGCGCGCCGTGCGCCGCGCGGCCGATGGCGTGGGCTTCGGGTTGCGGCTCGTCTCGGGCGCCGGTCTGGTGGACGTGGACTACGGCGTCGCCCCCGGGCGCGGGGTGCGCGACGGTCGGCTCCACCTGCGCCTCGTGAGCACGTTCTAGCGTGTCGCTCGTCACGCAGGTCGAGCACGCGTTCGGGCCCGGCGGCGCACTCGCGCGCCACTGGCCCGAGTGGGAGGAGCGCCCGGGCCAGCGCACGCTCGCGATCGAGGTCGCGCGCACGCTGGAGTCGGGCGGCGTGCTGCTCGCCGAGGCGCCGACCGGGGTCGGCAAGTCGCTCGCCTACCTGCTGCCCGCGGCCCTGCATGCCGCCGCCACCGACCAGCGCGTGGTGGTGGCCACCTGCACGCGCTCGCTGCAGGACCAGTTGTTCGAGCGCGACCTGCCCGCGGTGCTGGCCGCACTCGGACTGGACGTACCGGTCGCCCTGCTCAAGGGCAAGCAGAACTACCTGTGCCCGCGCGCGCTCGAGGTCGTCTCGCCCGATGGCGCCGAGGAGATCGCGCTGGTGGACGCGCTGCGATCGTGGGCCGACACCGATCCCGCCGGCGACCTCGACCGCTTCGCGCAGGCCGACCGCGAGTCGTTCCGGCGCCTGCGCGGGCGCGTCGCCACCGACCCCTCGGCGTGCAGCACGGCCACCTGTCGCCGCGGGCGCGAGTGCTTCTGGGTGCGCGCGCGCCGCCGCGCCGCCGACGCACGGCTCGTGGTGGTGAACCATGCACTGCTGGCGCGCGCCTCGGACGCCGAGGGGCTGCTGCCGCCGTTCGACGCGCTCATCGTGGACGAGGCGCACCGACTCGAGGGCGTGCTCACCTCGCAGCTCGAGCGCGCGGTCTCGCGCCACCGCATCGACGAGTTGCTGCGGCTCACCGGCTCGATCTCGGGCGGCAAGCGCGGCGGCACGGGCCTGCTCGCGCGCGTGCGGTCGTACGCGCTGCCGTTGCTCGACTCGGGCTCGCCCGGGCGGGCCCGCCTGCACGAGGACCTCGACCGGCTCTCGGAGCGCGCCGACGCCCTGCGCGCCGACGCCGATGCGTTGTTCGAGCGCATGGCGCTGGCCGGCGAGGGGACCGGCAGTCCGTACGGCCGCCGGGTGCGGCATCGCGGCGTCGAGCAGTTGTTCGGGCGCGACCTCGGGGCGCTCGACGTGGTGCTGGAGCACGCGCGCCACTACGGCGAGGTGCTGCGGCGCGCCGCGTCCGCGATCCAGCTCGCCGAGCCCCGCGCCGGTTCGGCGGGCGAGGAGTTGCAGGCGGAGCTCGAGACCATCGGGGCGCGCTGGCAGAACCTGCACGACGACCTCGCGCTGCTCGCCGACGCCGACCATCGCGACTGGGCGTACTGGCGCAGCCAGGGGCCGAGCGCGAAGGGCGCCGAGTTGCACGGCGCCCCCGTCTGGGTGGGCGACCATGCGCGCCGACTGCTGCGCGGCGGGGCGCGCGCCGCCATCCTCACCTCGGCCACGCTCTCGGCCTCGGGCGACTTCGAGTGGGCCGCCGAGCGCTTGGGGCTGGGCGAGGAGGCGGGGGTGCCGTACGAGACGCTCACCGTGCCGAGCCCGTTCCCGCTCGAGCGCCAGATGCGTGCGTTCGTGCTGGAGTCCGACGCCGACGAGTCCGAGGCGGTCGCGCAGGTGGTCGCGGCACTGTGGCGCGCCGCGCACCGCAACACGCTCGTGCTGTTCACCGCCCACGAGCGTCTGCGGCGCGCGCACCAGCGCCTGCGCGCGCTCCTGCCGGCGTCGGCCCCGCTGTGGGCGCAGGACCGCGACGGGCCGGCGGGCCTGCTCGCCGAGCGCTTCCGCAGCCAGCGCGGCGCGGTCTTGCTCGGCGTCGCGAGCCTGTGGGAAGGTGTGGACTTCCCGGGTGAGGCGCTCGAGGTGCTGGTGGTCACGCGACTACCGTTCTCGGTGCCCGACGACCCGGTGGTCGAGGCTCGCGCCGAGCGGTTGCGCGAACGCGGACTCGATCCGTTCCGCAACGACGCGGTGCCCGAGGCGGTCATGCGGTTCCGGCAGGGCGTGGGTCGGTTGATCCGACGCGCGACCGACCGGGGAGTGCTGGTGGTGTGCGACCCGCGACTCGAGCGCGCGTCGTACCGGCGGCCGTTCCGGGCCGCGCTCCCCGTGGAACCCCGACCGTGGAGGGATCCCCGCGGACTCGCCCACGAGGCCGGTGCATTCCTCGCGGGCGGACCCGAAGCGACCTTGGAGGAGAGCCCGTGATCCGGCTGGGTGTGAGCAGACTGACGCTCGACGACGTGGTCGAGGTGGCGCGCGCCGAGGCGCGCGTCGAGTTGCCCGCCGAGGCGCGCCAGCGCGTCGCCGCCTCTCGCCGGGTGGTGGACGAGGCGGTGTCCTCGGGCCGGGTCGTGTACGGCGTCACGACGGGCTTCGGTCCGCTCAAGGACCGCTCCATCCCCGCCGCCGACGTGCACGCCCTGCAGCTCAACCTCGTGCGCTCGCACTGCGCCGGCACCGGGCCGTCGTCGCCGCGCGAGGTGGTGCGCGCCATGCTGCTGCTGCGCGCGCACTCGCTCGCCATGGGGCACTCGGGCGTGCGCGCCGACGTCATCGAGATGCTGGTCGAGATGCTCGAGCGCCGCGTCACGCCGGTGGTCCCCATCCAGGGCTCGGTCGGCGCGTCGGGCGACCTCGCGCCGCTCGCGCACCTCGCGAGCGTCATGGTGGGCGAGGGCGAGGCGTGGCTCGGCGACCAGCGCATGCCCGCCGGGCTCGCACTGCGCGGAGCCGGGCTGCAGCCGCTCACGCTCGAGGCCAAGGAGGGGCTGGCCCTCATCAACGGCACCCAGTTCTCGACCGCGTGGGCCGCACTCGCGTGCGCCGACGCCGAGCGCGTCTGGGAGGCCGCGGTCGGTGCCGCGGCGCTCTCGACCGAGGTGCTCATGGGGTCGTTCACGCCCGCGCGCGAGGACGTCAACGCGCTGCGGCCGTACCGCGGTGCGCACGAGGCCGCGCGTCGCCTGCGCGCCTACTCGCGCGGCAGTGCGATCGTGGACTCGCACAAGGACTGCGACCGCGTGCAGGACGCCTACAGCCTGCGCTGCGTGCCGCCCGTCATGGGCGCGTCGTGGGACGCCATCCTGCACGTCGAGCAGCAGCTCGAGGTCGAGCTCAACTCGGTCAACGACAACCCGCTCGTGTTCGCGGGCACCCACGAGGCGGTCTCGGCGGGGCTGTTCCACGCCCAGCCGGTCGCGCTCGCGGCCGACTACCTCAAGATCGCGGTCGCCGAGGTCGCGTCGCTCTCGGAGCGTCGCATCGACCGGCTCGTGGACGCGCGCGTCTCGGGGCTGCCCGACTCGCTCGCCGCGCAGCCCGGGCTCGAGTCCGGTTACATGATGGCGCAGTACGCCGCGGCCGCGCTGGTCTCGGAGAACAAGACGCTGGCGCACCCGGCGAGCGTGGACAGCATCCCGACCGGCGCCGGGGTCGAGGACCACGTCAGCATGGCGCCCATCGCCGCGCGCTACGCCCGTCACATCACCGACCACGCCGCGCGCGTGGTGGCGCTCGAACTGCTGTGCGCCTGTCGGGCGCTCGAGTTCAAGCGACCGCTCAAGGCGGGCGAGGGCAGCGAGATGCTCTACGGTGCGGTGCGCCGAGTGGTGCCCGCGCCCGAGGGCGATCGGCCGCTGCAGGGCCCGTGCGAGGAGTTGGCGCGCTGGGTGATGTCGGCCGCGCCGCAACGGCTCGCCGAGGAGGTGCTGTCGTCATGACGCCCACGACCGCTCGCACCGTCCGCGCCGCGCACGGCTCCACCCTGACCTGCAAGGGCTGGGTGCAGGAGGCCGCGCTGCGCATGCTCATGAACAACCTCGACCCCGACGTGGCGGAGCGGCCCGAGGACCTCGTGGTCTACGGCGGGACCGGGCGCGCGGCGCGCAGCTGGGAGGCGTTCGACCGCATCGTGGCGGCACTGCGCGCGCTCGGGAACGACGAGACGCTGCTGGTGCAGAGCGGCAAGCCGGTGGGCGTGTTCCGCACGCACCCCGACGCGCCGCGCGTGCTCATCGCGAACTCGAACCTCGTGCCGCGGTGGGGCACATGGGAGCACTTCCGCGAGCTCGAGGCCAAGGGCCTCATGATGTACGGCCAGATGACCGCGGGCTCGTGGATCTACATCGGTTCGCAGGGCATCGTGCAGGGCACGTTCGAGACGTTCGCCGAGTGCGCCGAGCGTCACTTCGGCGGCACGCTCGCCGGCCGTCTCGTGCTCACCGCCGGGTTGGGCGGCATGGGCGGCGCGCAGCCGCTCGCCGTCACCATGAACGGCGGCGTGTGCCTGGCGATCGAGGTCGAGGCCGCGCGCGCCGAGCGCCGGGTCGCGACCGGGTACTGCGACCGCGTCACGAGATCGCTCGACGAGGCGCTGGCGTGGTGCCGCGAGGCGGTGGCCGCGCGTCGCCCGCTCTCGGTGGGTCTGGTGGGCAACGCCGCCGAGGTCATCCCGGCGCTGCTCGAGCGCGGGGTGGTCCCCGACGCCGCCACCGACCAGACGAGCGCGCACGATCCGCTCACCGGGTACGTGCCCGTGGGCATGACCGTCGAGCAGGCCGTCGAGGCGCGCCTCTCGCGTCCCGACGAGGTCATCCGCCGCGCCCGCGAGTCCATGGCCACCCACGTCCGTGCGCTGCTCGGCATGCGCGCGCGCGGGACGGTGCTGTTCGACTACGGCAACAACCTGCGGGGCGAGGCCGAGAAGGGTGGCCTGCCGCACGCCGAGGCGTTCTCGTACCCGGGCTTCGTGCCCGAGTACATCCGGCCGCTGTTCTGCGTCGGCAAGGGCCCGTTCCGGTGGGCCGCGCTCTCGGGGGACCCCGAGGACATCCGCGTCACCGACGAGGCCGCGCTCGCCGAGTTCCCCGACGACGCGCGCCTGCATCGCTGGATCCCGCTCGCGCAGAAGCACGTCCGCTTCCAGGGCCTGCCGGCGCGCATCTGCTGGCTCGGCTACGGCGAGCGCCACCGGCTCGGGCTGCGCTTCAACCGGCTCGTGCGCGAGGGCAAGCTCAAGGCGCCGATCGTCATCGGGCGCGACCACCTCGACACCGGCTCGGTCGCCTCGCCGTGGCGCGAGACCGAGGGCATGCGCGACGGCAGCGACGCGGTCGCCGACTGGCCGCTGCTCAACGCGCTGCTCACGACCGCCTCGGGCGCGTCGTGGGTGTCGCTGCACCATGGCGGCGGTGTGGGGATCGGCAACTCGATCCACAGCGGCATGGTGGTGGTGTGCGACGGTTCCCCCGAGGCCGACGCGCGGCTCGCGCGCGTGCTCGTGAACGACTGCGGCACGGGCGTCATGCGCCACGCCGACGCCGGCTACGAGGCCGCCATCGCGCACGCCCGCGCCACGGGCATGAACCTGCCCGGGATCACCGACCGCGCATGAGCTACTGGCCGGCGCACGACCCGTCCGGGAAGGCCGTCGCCGGCCGCACCGCCTACCTCATCCTGCACAACACCTCCGAGGTGGTCACGCCCGACGCCGAGGGGCGCGAGATCCTGCGCTTCCCCAAGGGTGCGATCGTGTTCCGCGGTGGTCGCGTGCTCGAGGTCGGGCCGGCTGCGGAGCTGTTCCGCAACCATCCCGACGCGCGTCCGCTCAATGCCAACGGCAAGCTCGTCACGCCGGGGCTCGTGGACTGCCACACGCACATGATCTTCGGCGGGCACCGCGCCGAGGAGTTCCAGATGAAGCTGGCGGGCGCGAGCTACGCCGAGATCGCGGCGCGCGGCGGCGGCATCCGCTCCACCGTGCAGGCCACCGCGGCGGTGAAAGAGGAGGTGCTCGAGAAGACCCTCGCCAACCGCCTCGAACGCTGGCGCGCGAACGGCTGCACCACGGTGGAGGTGAAGAGCGGCTACGGGCTCACCACGCCGCGCGAGGTGCGCTTGCTCGAGCTCATGGCGGGCGCGGCCATCCGCGTGCCCGTGCGCGTGCACCGCACTGCGCTCGTCCTGCACGCGGTCCCCGACGAGTTCCGCGGCCGCCGTGCGGAGTACCTCACCGAGGTGCGCGAGGTGCTGTTGCCCGAGATCCACCGCCGCGGCATGGCGACCACCGTGGACGTGTTCTGCGACCCCGTCGGGTTCAGCGTCGAGGAGTGCCGTCCGGTACTCGAGCGCGCCCGTGACCTCGGGTTCGCCATCAAGCTGCACGCCGAGCAGACCGAGCGCAGCGGTGGCGCGCTGCTCGCGGCCGAACTGGGGGCACGCAGCGCCGACCACCTCGAGGCCGCGACCGAGGACGACTGGCGCGCGCTGGGGGCCGCCGACACGGTGGGCGTGCTGCTGCCGGCCGCCGCGCTCACGCTGCGCCAGCGCCTGCCCGAGGCCGCCATGCTGCGCCGCACCGGGGCCCGGGTGGCGATCGCGACCGACTTCAACCCCGGCACCGCGCCCGCCCAGTCGCTCATGGAGTGCGCCACGCTGGCCGGGCGGTTGTGCGGCTTCGACGCCAACGAGCTGCTGCTCGCCATCACCTGGAACGCCGCCAAGGCGCTGGGGGCCGAGGCCGAGGTCGGGCACCTGAGCCCGGGCGCGTGGGGCGATGCGGTGCAGTGGGAGTGCGAGTCGCTCGAGGAGCTGCCGTACTGGATGCCGGCGGTGCGCCCCGACACCGTGTTCATGCGCGGCGCCGACCTCGCCCTGCCCGCCGTGGAGCGCCGCGTCTGGCCGTGACCGCAACGGGTTGCGTCATCCCGTTCGCGTGAGTTCGCAGGTCCGTTCCGAGCCCCGGAGCGCGTCGCGCGCGGGCCGTCCCGGGTGGCCGCGCCGACCGCGCCCGGAGTAGCATGCCGCCTCCGTCCGCCCCGTCACCCGTCCCGTCCGTCAGGAGCCCCGCGATGCCCCGTCTGGTCGAATGCGTCCCCAACTTCTCCGAAGGCCGCCGCCGCGAGGTGGTGGACCGCATCCTCGACGCCATCGCCGCCGTGCCCGGGGTGACGCTGCTCGACCGCGAGATGGACCCCGACCACAACCGCTCCGTGCTGACGTTCGCGGGCGAGCCCGAACCCGTCATGGAGGCGGCGTTCCGGGCGATCGCGATGGCGTCCACGCTCATCGACCTGAACCAGCACCGCGGCCAGCACCCGCGCATGGGCGCGACCGACGTGGTGCCGTTCGTGCCCGTCGAGGGCGTGACGCTCGACGACTGCGCCGAGATGGCGCGTCAGGTCGGTCGCCGCGTCGGCGAGGAGCTGGGCATCCCTGTGTTCCTGTACGAGGCGGCCGCGAGCACGCCGGCGCGCAAGAGCCTCGCCGACGTGCGGCGCGGCGAGTTCGAGGGGCTGCGCGACGCGATCGGTCGCGACCCCGCGCGCAAGCCCGACTTCGGTCCCGAGCACGTCCACGCCAGCGCGGGTGCGACCGCGATCGGCGCGCGGCGCTTCCTCGTGGCGTTCAACGCCAACCTCGACACGCCCGACGTGCGCGTCGCCAAGGCGATCGCGGCCGCCATCCGCGAGCAGTCCGGCGGCCTCACGAACGTGCGCGCGCTCGGTTTCAGCATCGAGAACGGGCGCTGCGCGCAGGTGAGCATGAACCTCGTGAACGTCGAGGCCACGCCCATCCACCGCGTGCTGGCACTCGTGCGCGACGAGGCCGCGCGTCATGGCGCCGCCATCAGCGGCTGCGAGGTGGTGGGGCTGGTGCCCGAGGCCGCGATGCTGGCGGCCGCCGAGCACGCGCTCCAGCTCGAGGGCTTCCGTCGCGACCAGGTGCTCGAGCTGCGCCTGCGCAACGCGCCGCTCACCGAGGCGGTGCCGATCGCGTCGTTCTTCGACCAGGTCGCGGGCCCGACGCCCACGCCGGGCGGCGGCACGGTCGCGGCCTTCGTGGGCTCGCTCGCCACCTGCCTCGCCACCATGGTCGCGAACCTGACGCTCGGCAAGAAGAAGTACGC
>JBJTRI010000098.1:0-20912 GCA_046076045.1 bacterium | reverse complement strand
ATGCGCCGCGTGAATCACCGATCGGAGAAGCTCGCTGCGCTCACGTACCCGGCACCGCCTGTTCCTGGTTCCGGGTCCGCTCGCTGCGCTCACGTCCCCGGCACCGCTCCCACGACCTGCTTCGTCAGGTCCACCTTCTTGTCGTCGTAGACCTCCATGTCGCCGCGCTTAAGCTGCGGGTCGTCCTTGAGGTCCACGTGGAGCTTGAAGCGCTTCTCCAACTCGGCGAAACGACGGGCCTCGGACTCCACGAAGTAGAGAGCCACGTCGGGAGCGACCTTCACGGTGATGCGCTTGGTGCCGCCGATCGCAGCCACGCGGCGCATGGCGCGCTCCAGCTTGACCAGCATGGTCTCGCTGCTCGGCACCTTGCCCAAGCCGCCGCAGGTCGGACAGTCCTCGGTGTAGTAGTGCAGCAGCGAGGAACGCTCGCGCTGCCGGGTCATCTCCACCAGGCCGAGGTCGCTCACCGCGAACGCCTTGGTGCGGGCGCGGTCCTTGCGCAGCTCGCCGCGCAGCGTGTCGAGCACGGCGCGCTTGTTCGCCTCGGACTCCATGTCGATGAAGTCCACCACGATGATGCCGCCGATGTCCCGCAACCGGAGCTGGCGCGGCACCTCGACCGCGGCCTCCATGTTGGTGCGGAAGATCGTCTCCTCCTGGTTCTTCTTGCCGGTGAAGCGGCCCGTGTTCACGTCCACCGCGACCAGGGCCTCGGCGTGGTCGATGCAGATGTAGCCGCCCTTCTTGAGCCACACCTTGCGCTCGAAGGTCTTCTCGATCTGCGGCTCGATGCCGAACGCGTCGAAGATCGGGGCCTTGCCCTTGTAGTGCTTGACGCGGTCGGCCAGCTCGGGGCTCACGGCCTTGAGGTAGGCCTGGATCTCCGAGAACGAGTCGGCGTCGTCGATGAACACCTCCTCGACGTCCTCGGTGAACAGGTCGCGGATGAGGCTGGCGGCCATCTCGAGCTCGCGGTGCACGAGCGCGGGCGCGCGCACGGTCTGACTCTTCTTCTCGATGCGCTGCCAGAGACGCGTGAGGTGCTTGATGTCGGCCGCGTACTCGGCATCCCCCTTGCCCTCGCCCACCGTGCGCGCGATCACGCCCACGTTCTTGGGCTTGAGGTCGGACAGGATGGCCTTGATGCGCTGGCGCTCGGCGCGCTCCTCGATGCGGCGCGACACGCCGAGGTGGTCGACGCCCGGCATGAGCACGCAGAAGCGACCCGGCAGGCTGATCTGCTGGGTGACTCGCGGACCCTTGGTGCCGATGGACTCCTTGGTGATCTGGACCAGGATCTCCTGGCCCTTCTTGAGGATGTCCTCGATCTTGGGGACCGGCGCGCGGCGGCGGCGCTTGGTGTCGCCGTTCGCCTCGTCGGCGTCGGACAGGTCGTCGAGCATGGACAGCGACTCGGCGAGGTCGGACGCGTGCAGGAAGCCCGTCTTGGGCAGCCCCATGTCCACGAACGCCGACTGCATGCCGGGCAGCACGGCGTTGACGCGCGCCTTGTACACGTCGCCGACGCTGCGGCGCTGCTCGGCGCGCTCCACGAACAGCTCGGCGAGCTCGTCGTTCTCGAGGATGGCGACGCGGGTCTCGTACGAGTCCGCGTTGATGATGATGCGCTGCTTCACGGGCGTCCTTCCCGAACGCGCGGTCCGACGGGGTCTAGCGCGGCGTCAACAAGCGGAACGGCTCGAGCCGTTCGCCCTCCCGCTCCGCCCACATCGCCGTACGTTCCACGTCGGCGGTGCGAGGATCGGCCTCGGGCACCAGCAGGGTGAGCAGGTCGTCGGGCCGGGCTGACGCGCGCTGGGTGAAGCGCAGGTGCAGGTCCAGGACCGCCGGGGACTCGTCCGTGCTGGCGAGGATCGCCGCGATCGACGGCTTGGCGTCGAACTCGCGTGCCTTGTCCTCGCTCACCCGACGCACGAGCACCAGGTCCTGCGCCATCAGGCGCGTGACCCGGTCCCCGAGTTCGGCGAGCAGTCGGCCGGGAGCGATCCCGGCCTCGGCGAGGTAGCTGGCCGGGAATCGCACCCGGTAGCTGGCCCCCTCCAACTGGCTCATGAGCGAGGGAATCTTGTAGAGGATGGGCCGCGTGCCCGTGACCCGAAGCCCGTCCGGCAGCACGGCGTTCAACCTCTCGGTGAGGTCGACGCCGGGCGGTCGGCTGAGTTCGAGGTCGAAGACCTCGGCCTGTGAACGGAATCCCAGTGGCAAGGGAGGCCCGAACGACATCTTGAGATGCGGATGATGCCCCTGGGTGAACGCGAGCGGCAGCCCGGAGCGGCGCAGAGCCCGCTCCCAGGTGCGCATGAGATCGAGGTGCGAGAGGAAGCGCATCGGCGCCCCCTTCTCGAACACGATCCGGAAGCGTGTGCTGGTGGCCACGCCGCCCGCGGTCGCGTGGGACGTCGCACGACCCGCGGAGCGGGCGCGACGGCCGAACGCGGGCGCCGGAAGCGTGGCGATCGCCTGTTCGAGGTCGAGCGGGGCATGGGGTTGGCGCACCCACGGCCGCTGGTTGCAGTCCTGCACGCCGCACGCGAAGCACACGTCCTCGAGGCGGCAGTCGTCGATCACGCCCGCCTGTTCGGCGCGGCGCAGGTCACGGACGAGGAACTTCTTGGTCACCGGCGACTGGACCACGTCCCACGGCTGACCCAGTTCGGGGTCGCGCTCGATGAGGTAGCGCTCGGGGTCCACGCCGTGCATGGCGAGCACGTCGAGCCAGGTGGCGTAACGCAGGTGCTCGCTCCACGCGTCGAACCGGCAGCCGCGGCGGTAAGCGTCCTCGATCACGGCGCCGAGACGGCGGTCGCCGCGCGTGAACACGCCCTCGAGCAGACTGGTCTCGGCATCGCGGTACTTGAGCGTGATCGGCTTGCCCTTCACCGCCTCGCGCAGCACGCCCAGGCGGCGATTCAGCTCGACCGTGTCCACCTGTGCGGCCCACGCGAACGGCGTGTGCGGCTTGGGCACGTGCGGCGAGACGCTCACGGTGACGCGGAAACCCTTGTTGCCGGCCTCGCGCGCGGCCTGCCACGCCTTGTGGCCGAGGTCGAGGATGGCGCGCAGATCGTCGTCGGTCTCGGTGGGCAGCCCGCACATGAAGTACAGCTTCGCGCCCGTGTAGCCCTCGCGCGCCGCGGTCGCGACCGAGGCGAGCAGCTCGGCCTCGGTGTGGTTCTTGTTGATGACGTCGCGCATGCGCTGGCTGCCGGCCTCGGGCGCCAGCGTGATGGTGCCCTTCTTCTGGGCCGCGATGCGGCGCGCCACGTCCACCGGCACGTTGTCGGGCCGCGTCGAGGGCAGCGACAACTGCACGCGCGTCGGGCACAGCAGATCGGCGAGCGCGTTGACCTGCTCGACGATCTGCGTGTGGTCGGTCGTGCTCAGCGAGATGAGCGAGACCTCCTCGAGTCCGGTGCTCTGGAGCCCGCGCAGCACCTCGGTGACGACCTGCTGCGCGGGCTTCTCGCGCACGGGACGGTTGATCATGCCCGCCTGGCAGAATCGGCAGCCGCGCGTGCACCCGCGCATGACCTCCACCGAGAGCCGGTCGTGCGTGATCTCGCCCACCGGCAGCAGAGGCAGCGGCGGGTAGTACTCGGGCTTGAGCTCCTTCACGTACGTGGACCACACGCGCTCGGGGAAGCCCGGCATGGCGCGCGGCACCTGCCAGCCCTCGGGCGAGGTCACGGTGTCGTAGCCCGACGGCACGTAGGTGCCCGGGATGTGCGCGAGGCGCCGCAGCAGCGCGGGGCGCGACCAGCCCTCGGCCTTGGAACGCTTGACCAGGTCCACGACGCGGTGGATGACCTCCTCGCCGTCGCCGATCACGAACGCGTCGATGAACTCGGCCATCGGCTCGGGGCTGAACGCCTGCGCGCCGCCCGCGATGACGAGCGGGTGCGAGGCGTCGCGATCGACCGAGCGCAGCGGCACGCCGGCGAGGTCGAGCATCATGAGCACGTTGGTGTACTGGAGCTCGTACTGGAGCGAGAACCCGAGCACGTCGAAGCGTGACGCCGGGGCGTGCGAGTCGAGCGAGAACAGCGGGATGCCGAGACGGCGCATCTCGGCCTCGGCGTCGGGCCACGGTGCGAACGTGAGCTCGCACGCGGTGTCGGGTCGGCCGTTGAGCACGTGGTGCAGGATGCGGATGCCGAGGTTGGAGAGCCCGATCTCGTAGGCGTCCGGGAACGCGATGAGCACGCGGACGTCCGCCGCGTCGAGCGGCTTGGGCGCCTCGCCCAGCGCGTGGCCCAGGTAGCGGTTGGGCTTGGAGACGCGCGGCAGGAGTTGGTGCTGGATGAGTTCCTGGACCGAGACCGTCATTGGACCGGACGACTCCCCGAGGGCAGTGGGACCACGGTGGATTCGAACCACCGCGTCACCGGCGGCGCGGGCGCGCCCCGTGAGCGACCCGTTCCCGGGGGCCGCTCTCCTGCCGGATGACCCCGCAGGCTACCACGCCCCGGGGGGACGCCGCCACCGGCCCCGGGGGCGCAACCCGTTGCGGCCCTGCTCGCTCCCGCCGCCGCCCGCGCGACGGCTCGCGTCGGCTCTGCTATCCTGAACTGGTTCCGCACCCGCCACCCTGGGAGATGGGTCATCCATGAAGGTCTCCGACCGCACCTACTTCACGCTCAAGCGGCTCCACTCGCTCTCGGGCGTCGTCCCCGTCGGGCTTTTCCTGCTCGTGCACCTGTTCACGAACACCAAGTCGCTGCAGGGCGAGCAGGTCTTCAACCACGCCGCCCTGGAGCTCGCCCGCATCCCGTTCGTGGCGATCGTCGAGGCGGCCGGCATCTGGTTCCCCATCGCCTTCCACATGGTGCTGGGCATCCTCATCGCCACCACCTCGCAGGCGAACGCCGGCAAGCACGGGTACTCGCGCAACTGGCACTACACGCTGCAGCGCATCTCGGGCGTGGTGGTGGCGTTCTTCATCGCCTACCACATGTGGTCGCTGCGCCTGAGCGCCGACTACCTCAACTCGCCGAGCGCCTACCTCTACATGCGCGACCACCTCACGCAGCCCGGCGTGGTCGCGTTCTACGTGATCGGCATCGTCGCCACCTGCTACCACTTCGGCAACGGCCTGTTCGGGTTCGCCATCCACTGGGGCATCGTCACGGGCCGCCGCGCGCAGCTCGTGATGGGCCGCCTCGGTCTGGCGGTGGGTGCGCTGCTGTCGCTGCTGTTCATCGTCTCGATGTTCGGGTTCTTCGGGCTCCGCGCCGACTTCCTGCAGAAGCCGCACGCCGCCGAGCACGCCACCGAGGTCGTGTCCCAAGGAGGGTCGCACTGATGGCCGCGCCCCGTGTCGCCGTGGTCGGCGGTGGTCTCGCCGGCCTCATGACCACGATCAAGCTCGCCGAGGCCGGCGTGCCCGTGGACCTGTTCTCGATCGTCCCCGTGAAGCGCTCGCACTCGGTGTGTGCCCAGGGCGGCATCAACGGTGCCGTGAACGTGAAGGGCGAGAACGACTCGCCCGAGATCCACTTCACCGACACCTGCCGCGGCGGTGACTTCCTCGCCCACCAGCCGCCGGTCAAGGGCATGTGCTACGCCGCCCCCGGCATCATCTACCTGTTCGACCGCATGGGCGTGACGTTCAACCGAACCTCCGAGGGCCTGCTCGACTTCCGGCGCTTCGGCGGCACGCTCCACCACCGCACCGCGTTCGCGGGCGCGACCACCGGCCAGCAGTTGCTGTACGCGCTCGACGAGCAGGTGCGCCGTCACGAGGCCGCGGGCCTCGTGCGCAAGTATGAGGGCTGGGAGTTCGTGGGGCTGGTGAAGGACGACGGCGGTCGCGCCGTGGGCCTCACCGCGCTCGACCTGCGCAGCATGAAGCCCAAGGCCTTCCCCGCCGCCGCGGTGGTGCTCGCCACCGGCGGCCCCGGGCTGCTGTTCGGACGCAGCACGAACTCGGTCATCAATTCGGGCTCGGCGGCGGCCGCCGCCTACATGGACGGCGTGGACTACGCGAACGGCGAGTTCATCCAGATCCACCCCACCGCCATCCCCGGCATGGACAAGCTCCGCCTCATGAGCGAGTCGGCGCGCGGCGAGGGCGGCCGCGTGTGGGTGCCCAAGCAGAAGGGTGACAAGCGGGCGCCGCGCAGCATCCCCGAGGACGATCGCTGGTACTTCCTCGAGGAGCGCTACCCCAAGTACAAGAACCTCGTGCCGCGCGACGTCGCGAGCCGCGAGATCCACAACGTCTGTGTGGACCTGGGCATGGGGATCGACGGCGGCATGGCCGTGTACCTCGACCTCACGCACATCCCGCGCGAGACGCTCAAGCGCAAGCTCGAGGGCATCCTCGAAATCTACGAGAAGTTCACGGGCGACGACCCGTGCGACGAGCCCATGCGCATCTACCCCGCCGTGCACTACTCCATGGGCGGCCTGTGGGCCGACTACGCGCCCACGAGCGACGGCTTCCTCGACCTCGCGAGCCCGCGCAACCAGGCCACCAACGTGCCCGGCGTGTACGCGGTCGGCGAGTGCGACTACCAGTACCACGGCGCCAACCGCCTCGGCGCGAACTCGCTGCTGTCGTGCGTGTACGCCGGACAGGTGGCGGGCCCCGCGGTGCTCGCCTACCTGGGCGGGCTCAAGTCGGCGGTCGAGACGCCGTCGTCGGTGTTCGAGTCGGCCGAGCGCGCGTGGAGCGGGCGGTTCGCGGAACTCGCGCAGCGCGAGGGCCCCGAGAACCCGTACCAGCTCGCCGAGGAGCTCGGGAAGTGGATGCTCGAGAACGTCACGATCGTGCGCCACAACGACAAGCTGCGCGCCACCGACGCCAAGCTGCAGGAGCTGCAGGAGCGCTGGCACCGCGCGAGCGTGCTCGACCACGGCCAGTGGGCGAACGCGCCGCTGTCGTTCCTCAACCAGCTCTGGAACATGCTGCACCTCGCCCGCGTGGTGACGCTCGGAGCGCTCCAGCGTGACGAGAGCCGCGGTGCGCACTTCAAGCCCGATTTCCCCAAGCGCGACGATGCGAACTGGCTCAAGACGACCGTGGCCAGCTTCGCCCCCGACGGCCCCCGGTTCCGCTACGACCCGGTGGACGTCTCGCTCTACTCCCCGGTCGAGCGCAAGTACGACTAGGAGGTCACGACCATGGCGCGTGAGACGATCGAACTGCGCATCAAGCGGCAGGACTCGCCGACGACTTCGCCGCGCTGGGAGGAGTTCGTACTCCCCTGGCAGCCCAACATGAACGTGATCTCGTGCCTCATGGAGATCCGCAAGAACCCGGTCACCAAGCACGGTCGCACCACCACGCCCGTGCACTGTGAGTCTTCGTGCCTCGAGGAGGTGTGCGGCTCGTGCACCATGCTCGTGAACGGTAAGCCGCGGCAGTCCTGCACGGCGCTCGTGGACGGGCTCGGCGACGGTCCGGTCACGCTCGAACCGCTCACCAAGTTCCCGGTCGTGCGCGACCTGCAGGTGGACCGCACCCCCATGTTCGACGCGCTCAAGCGCGTCAAGGCGTGGATCCCGATCGACGGTTCGTACGACCTCGGGCCCGGCCCGCGCCGCTCGGCGAGCGAGGCCGAGGTGAGCTACCTGTTCTCGCGCTGCATGACGTGCGGGTGCTGCATGGAGGTCTGTCCGCAGTACAACGCGCAGTCCGAGTTCATCGGGCCGGCGCCGCTCGCCCAGGTGCGCCTGTTCAACGCCCACCCGACCGGCCGCATGAACGCCAAGGAGCGCCTCGAGGCGATCATGGGGCGCGGCGGCATCGTGGACTGCGGCAACGCGCAGGCGTGCGTCGAGGCCTGCCCCAAGGAGATCCCGCTCACCGAGGCGTTCGGCGACCTCGGTCGGCAGACCACGATCGTCTGGCTCAACCAGCTGCTCGGCAAGTGAGGGGACCCGGCGTGGTCCCCTCCCGACCGCACCCCGAGCGCGCGCGATGAGCGGCGCGTTCGTCGACGACCACACCTCGGGCTCCGGCGGGGTCGGGCGGGCGTTCCTCGCGACCGTGGAGCGCTGGGTCGAGACCGACCGCAGCCCCGACGCCGCCAGCGCGCACGCGGCCCTGTTCGCGCTCCTGCGCGAGGGGCAGGCCGCGCAGCCCAGCATGGCGCTCGTGCACCAGCTGGCGGCCCGCGCCTTCCGCGTCTCCGAGACCAGCGTGGCGCGCGGCGACCGCGCGGCCGATCTGCGACGCTTCGTCGGTGAGAGCTGCGAGGTGGAGCGCCGCGACCTCGCAGCCGCGGTGCGGGACGCCGCCGGGCTCGCCACCCGCCTCGTGACCGCGAAGCAACCGTGGATCGCCACGCTGTCGGCGAGCGAGGGCGTGCTCACGGCACTGCGCGCGCTCGCCGAGGCGGGTCGTCCGCCGCGCGTCATCGTGGGCGAGAGCCGGCCGCGGCTCGAGGGCCGCGAGACCGCGCGCGCGCTCGCGGCGGCCGGGATCGAGGTCTGGGTCGTGGCCGACGCCGCCCTGCCCATGCTGCTGTCGCAGGCGCAGGCCCTGTGGATCGGGGCCGACGCGGTGACCGAGCACGGCGTGCTCAACAAGGTGGGCTCCTACACCGCCGCACTGGCCGCGCGCGAGCACGGTGTGCCCGTGTGGGCGATCGCGGTGCGCAAGAAGCTGCTCCCGGCCACGACCGGCGCGCTCGGCATCGCCGAGATGCCGCCCGCCGAGATCTGGGACGCCCCGCCCGCCGGCGTGCGACCGCGCAACGTGTACTTCGAGATGGTGCCCAACCCGCTGCTGCGCGGCGTGGTCGTGGAGGACGCGGTGCTCGGCTCGACCGAGGTCGGCGTGGCCGCGCGCGACCGCGAACTGCCGAGCGAACTCGCCGCCGCGCTCCCCGGCGCGATCGCCTAGACTGCCCGCACCGCCCGGCGGCGCGCGAGCAGCTTGCGCCCCTCCTCGGCCCACAGCACCGCGCTCGCGAGCACACCCAGCACCAGCACCTCGCGCGGCTCGATCGGCACGGTGTGGAACCAGCGCCCGAGCGGTGCCCAGAACACCACCGCGGCCTGCAGCAGGTTGCCCGTGAGCAGCCCCACGGCGAGCCAGCGGTTGCGCAGCAGGCCGGCGTCGAGCGCCGAGCGCGTCGCCGAGCGGCAGTTGAGCACGTTGAACCACTCGCAGAGCGCGAGCAGCGTGAACGTCTCGGTGCGCGCCTGCGCCTCGGGCACGCCGGCCGCCAGCCGGAACGCGAACCAGCCCAGCGTGACCGCCACCATGACCGGCACCATCACCGCCATGCGCGCGAGCACGGTGCGGTCCACGAGCGGCTCGCCGGCCGGACGCGGCGGGCGCCCCATCTCGTCGCCCTCGGCCGGCTCCATCACGAGGTGGATGGTGACGAGCCCCTCGGTGACGAGGTTGTTCCACAGGATCTGCACCGCCACGAACGGCAGTGGCAGCCCCACGGCCAGCGCGAGCAGCAGCACCGTGACCTCGGCGGCCGAGGTCGAGACGAGCAGCAGCACGGCCTTGCCGATGTTGCCGCGCACCACGCGGCCCTCCTCGACGGCCGCCACGAGCGTCGCGAAGTCGTCGTCGGCGAGCACGAGGTCGGACGACTCCTTGGCCACCTCGGTGCCGCCGCGCCCCATCGCCACACCGACGTCGGCGCTCATCAGCGCGGGCGCGTCGTTTACACCGTCACCGGTCATGGCGACCACCTCACCGCGCGCGCGCAGCGCCTATACGATGCGCAGCTTCTGCGCGGGGTGCACGCGTGCGAACACCGCGACGCGCCCGACCCTCTCGACGAGCGTGGCGTCGTCCATGCGCTCCAACTCGACGCCGTCCACGCACGTGTCGGTCGTGGTCGCGAGGCCGAGGTCGCGCGCGATCGCGAGCGCGGTGGCACGGTGGTCACCCGTCACCATCACGGCGCGCACGCCCGCGGCACGGCAGAGCGCGACCGCGGTCCGCGCCTCGGGGCGCGGCGGGTCCATCTGCCCCACGAAGCCGAGCAGCGTGACGCGCCCTTCGAACGCGGCCAGGCCGGCGCGCCCGTCCACCTCGCCGTCCTCGACCACCCCGATCGCGAGCACGCGCAGCGCGTCGGCCGCGAGTGCGAGCGCGTGCCCCGCCTCCTCGGCGCGCGTCGCGTCGTCGAGCGGCCCCTCGGCGTCCCCCAGTCGGCGCGTCGCGCACAGCCGCAGCACCGCCTCGGGCGCGCCCTTCACGACCACGAACGGACCGCATGGGCCGTCGTGCTGCGTGGCCATGAGGCGATTGGCCGGGTCGAACGGGATCTCGGCCCGCCGCGGGCGCGCCTCGCGCAGTGCCGCCGGCACCACGCCGCCCTTCACCGCCAGCGTGACGAGCGCGGCCTCGGTGGGGTCGCCGATCGCGCGCCAGAGCGGCGCGCTCGCGTCGGGGCCGACCAGCGTGGCGTCGTTGCACAGCGCGCCCGCCTCGAGCAGTTCGCCCAGACCGGGCACGTCGCCCGGCTCCACGGGCGCGCCCCCGGCGAGGAACGCGCCGGTGGGCTCGAGCCCCGCCCCCGTGACCACCAGCCGCCGCCCCGCCGGCAGCATCACCGCCGCCACGGTCATCTCGTTGCGCGTGAGCGTGCCCGTCTTGTCGGTGCAGATCACGGTGGTCGAGCCGAGCGTCTCGACCGCGCCCATGCGCCGTACGATCGCGCGGCGGCGCGCCATGCGGTGCATGCCGACCGCGAGCGCGATGGTCATGGCCACCGGCAGGCCCTCGGGGATCACGCCCACGACCTGACTCACCGCCACCATGAGCACGGCGCTGAACGGCAACCCGCGGGCCAGCCCGACCGCGAGCACGGCCACGAACAGCACCGCGGCCACGCCCACCACCGCACGCCCGAACCCCGCCACGCGCCGCTCGAGCGGGGTGCGCGGCTCGGCGGTGCGGGCCGCGAGTGCGGCGATGCGACCGATCTCGGTCGCCGCACCGGTCGCCACGACCAGCGCGAGCGCGCGCCCGGCGGTGACGTGCGTACCCGCGTACACCATGTTGGTGCGGTCGGCGAGCGGCGTGTCGGGCGCGAGGGGGCGCAGGTCCTTGGCCACGGGCACCGACTCGCCGGTGAGCGCGGCCTCGGCGATCTGCAGCGCGGCGCCCTCGAGCAGGCGTGCATCGGCCGCGACCGCGTCGCCCGCCTCGAGCGCCAGCAGGTCGCCCGGCACCACCTCGCCCGCGGCCACCACGCACTCGAGCCCACCGCGCACCACACGCGCGCTGCGCCCGGTGAGGCGCCGCAGTTCGGCGAGCGAGCGCTCGGCACGATGTTCGTGCACCGCGCCGATCGCCGCGTTGAGCCCCACCACCACCAGGATGACGACCGCGTCGCTCAGGTGTCCGAGCAGGGCGGCGAGCACGGCCACCGCGAGCAGCAGCAGCACGAGCGGGCTGCGGAACGGCGCGACGAGCGCGGCGAGTCGGCCGCGGCGCGGGGGCTCGGGCAGCGTGTTGGGGCCGAACCGGCCGAGCCGGGCGGCCGCCTCGGCGGCACCGAGCCCGAGGCTCGCGTGCGACTCGAACGAGGCGATGGCGTCGGCGCCCGAGCGGGCATGCGAGGGCTCACCGTGGCCGTAGGGCCGCGGTTCGAGGACCGGCTGCCCCGGACGCCCGAGACGGTCGCGTCGCACACCACCCTCCGCAGGTCGCACCCGCGGCCACGGGCTGCCGTGCGTGCGACCCCGTCAGGGTATCGGCAGGGCGGGACCCGCGGTCAGGGCGACGAACGGCCCATGCGCGCGGCCGGAGTCAGATCGGGACCGGCCCCGACTCGCGCAGGAACCGTCCGGTGTGCGAGGTCGTGGTCGCCGCCACGGCCGCGGGCGGCCCCTCCACCACCAACGAGCCACCGGCCGCACCGCCGTCGGGCCCCAGGTCGACCACCCAGTCGCTGCAGCGCACCACGTCGGTATTGTGCTCCACCAGCACCACGGTGTCGCCGCGCTGGGTGAGGTCGTCGAGCACGTCCACGAGGCGCTGCACGTCGGACCAGTGCAGGCCCACGGTGGGCTCGTCGAGCACGTACAGCGACGGCCCCGCGCCCTTCTCCGCCAACTCGCGCGCGATCTTGAGGCGCTGCGCCTCACCGCCCGAGAGCTGGTTGGCGGGCTGACCCAGCCGCAGATAGCCCAACCCGACCTGACGCAGTACGTGGAGCGGCCGCGTGAAGCGCGGCTCGCGCGCGAAGTGCTCGAACGCCGCGTCCACGGTGAGGTCGAGCGCCTCGCGGATGTTGATGCCGCGCACCCGCACGTCGAGCACCTCGGGCTTGAAGCGCGCCCCGGCGCAGATCTCGCACGGCACCATGAGGTCGGCGAGGAAGTACATCTCGACCTCGACCCAGCCCGCGCCCTCGCAGTGATCGCAGCGCCCGCCCGCGGCGTTGAACGAGAACGCCCCGTCCTTGAGCCCGCGCGCCATCGCGACGGGCTGGCGCGCGAACACCTCGCGCAGCGCCGCGTACGCGCCCATGTAGGTGACGGGGCAACTGCGTGGCGTGCGACCGATGGGCGACTGGTCCACCAGCACCACGCGCTTGAGGGCCTCGAGGCCCTTCACCGCGCGATGCGTGCCCACGGGGTCGTCCTCGCGGCCCTCGAACCGCTTGAGCGCGGCGCGGTACAGGATGTCCTCGACCAGACTGCTCTTGCCCGAGCCCGACACCCCGGTCACCGAGGTGAGCCGCCCGAGCGGGAAGCGCACGGTGACGTCGCGCAGGTTGTGGTGGCGCGCCCCCTCCACGGTGATGAAGCCCGCCGGCTTGCCCGCGCGCGGCGTGCGCGCGATGCACTTCGCGCCGGTGAGGTACTGCGCGGTCTCCGAGCCCTCGGCCGCCGCGATGCCCGCGGCCGGCCCGGCGTACAGCAGGCGTCCCCCGTGCTCCCCCGCCCCGGGCCCGAGGTCGGCCAGGTACTCGGCCGCCCCGATCACGAGCGGATCGTGCTCGACCACCACCAGCGTGTTCGAGCGCGAGGTGAGCTCGCGCAGGATGCCGATGAGACGCTCGGTATCGCGCGGGTGCAGACCGGCGGTGGGCTCGTCGAGCACGTAGAGCGTGTCGGCCAGGTTGGCCCCGAGCGCGTTGGCCAGCTCGATGCGCTGGGCCTCGCCGCCCGAGAGCGTGCGCGTGAGCCGGTCGAGCGTGAGGTAGCCCAGGTCCACGCGCAGCAGGAAGCGCAGGCGCGCCTCGAGTTCGACGAGCGGTACCGCGGCGACGGTGCGCTGCGAGTCGGTGAGCACGAGCCCGGCGAGGAACGTGGCGGTCTCGGCCACCGGAAGGGCGCACAACCGGGCGATGTCGAGCCCGCCGACGCGCACGCGCAGCGCCTCGGGGCGCAGGCGGCTGCCCTGACAGGCGGTGCAGCGCCGCGGCACCTGGTAGCGCTTCACGATGAACCGGTTGCCGGCCTTGTAGGACTTCTGCTGCAGGCCCTCGAGGAACGGGATGGCGCCGCGGAACCCGCGGTCGCCCTGCATGAGCACCTGGCGATGCTCGGCGTCGAGCGCGTCCCACGGTTCGTCCACGTCGAAGCCGCGCTCGGCGGCGAGCTTGAGCACCTTGGGGAACGTCACCGAGCGCCACGACCCGGCCCACGGCGCGATCGCGCCCTCGCGCAGGCTCTTGCCGCCGTCGGGCACGATGAGCTCGGGGGCGAACGTGAGCACGTCGCCGAACCCCTTGCAGGTCGGGCAGACGCCGAGCGGACTGTTGAACGAGAACAACCCCGGTTCGGGGCTCATCGCCGGCGTGCCGCAGTGCGCGCACTCCCAGCGCTCGCTGCGCGATTGCGGTTCGGTGTCCCCGACCACGATCTGCAACCGGCCCTCGCCGCGGCGGAACGCCTGCTCGCACGCCTCGACCAGACGCTCGCGCTCATCGGCGCGCCAGCGCAGGCGGTCCACCACGACCGCGACCTGCTGTGTGCCCTTGCGCAGCTTGGGCACGGGGTCGAGGGCGACCGCCTCCCCCCCGATCCACGCGCGCGTGTAGCCGGCACGCAGCAGGTGGCCCGCCTGCTCCTCCCAACCGAGCCGGGCCGAGAGCGCGACCGGGGCGAGCACGAACACCACCGCGTCGTCGGCCCACCGCTCGGCCTCGAGCGCGATGCTGCGGGCCGAGTCGGCCACGACCGGACGGTCGCACGACCCGCAGTGGACGGTACCGGCCCGGGCGTAGAGCAGTCGCAGATAGTCGTGGATCTCGGTCGCCGTGCCCACCGTGGAGCGCGCGCTCCGCGCCGGGGCGCTCTGTTGGATGCTGACCGCCGGGGTCAGGCCGGTGATGGAGTCCACGTCGGGGCGCGGCAAGCGGTCGAGGAACTGCTTGGCGTAGGTGCTCACCGACTCGACGTAGCGGCGCTGCCCCTCGGCGTAGAGGGTGTCGAACGCCAACGAGGACTTGCCCGAGCCCGACACTCCGGTGACCACTGTGAGGGCACCGCGCGGCAGGTCGAGGTCCACACCGCGCAGGTTGTGCTGGCGGGCACCTCGGATGCGGATGGCGGCAATGGGATCGGTCGCGGTCTTCGAGCGGGTCACGGGGCGGGTCCGGGGTGGCGCGGCCGGTCGGTGGTCGGTCCCTCAGGGACGGCGACGCGGCGCGGGCGCACACACTAGCACGCGGTCGGCGGGCGGGCGGGGCACCGGGGACTCACGGTGCGGGCCCGAGACGTGCCGGAGAAGGGAGCGGGCAGACCTTCCATCCGTGGAGGAGCTGCCCGCGCGGATCGAGGGGTCGGCTCATCCTGGCCGCGGTCCCGATCCGAAAGCGGTGAGGGTCGCGCGACGCCGAGGCGTCGGCGGGCATGTATGAGGGGCGGCCGGCTTGTGCCGACGCGCCCCTCAGGACGTGCCAGGTCCAGAAAGCCGGTTACTTCTTCTTCTTCGCGGCCTTCTTCTTCGTGGCCTTCTTCTTCGCAGCCTTCTTCTTGGCAGCCATGTGAGGATCACCTCCCCCAGTCAGGACGTAGCCTGAAGACTCGAACATCGTCTGCGACGCATACACCCGATGCGTCGCTCGCAAGCCTGCATGTGCACGACGCGTGCCAAACTCGTTCGCGACCTCTCCTCCATGTCCACGCTCACACGAATGAGCGCGATTGACGCGATGATTCACCGCGCATGCACATCGCTCCTCGTGCGCGTCGCGTGTCACGCGATCGCATGCGCGCTGCCAACATTCTGGAGCGATGCCCCGACGATGTCGCGCAAAGCGTTGCGAGTGCGATGATTGACGATGGGTGTCAGGGAAGTTGATAGCGTCAAGATTCATGACGCTTTTCCGTGCGACCACCGCGCTCGCACCTCCTCGACGACGCGATGCGCGAAAGAATTCCGCGCACGAGGTTCGAATTCCTCGTCCATGCGATCGCTTCGCGTGCGATCGCGCGCGCTCCGACGTCCGTTCGCGCCGCATCCGCATCGCGTGAGCACCCGAACGCGCGTCGGTGAACCCGCGCGAGACCACGACCCCACGGCACGCGTCGCCCCGTGACTCGCTCATGCGAGGCGGGACGGGGAGTGCGCACCGACCGCACGATGCGGGACCACCATCGTGCCCCCATCACACGACTCGGGACCACATGGGCGCCCCCGTTGTGAAGGACCGCGAGCACTCCATCGCACGCGGCGGGACTGCGAGCGCCCTTTTCGCACGACGCGGGACCGCGTGCACCCCATCGCACGATTCGGGACCACGTGGGTGCCCCATCACACGACTCGGGACCACGTGGAAGCCCCATCCCACGACTCGGGACCACGCGGGCGCCCCCGTCGTACAGGACCGCGAGCGCTCCATCGCACGCGGCGGGACTGCGAGCGCACCCGTCGCACGACGCGGGGCCGCGCCCCCCGACCGGAGCGCCTCGGGAACGGCCGGACGCACGCCCCGGGGTGCGGGGCGCGCTGGCGTCAGGCGCGCTCGACCACCCGCTCGGCCGTGTCCTCGATCCGCAGCCGGCGCAGCTTCTCGATGAGGCCCTGGCGCGAGATGCCCAGGATGCGCGCCGCCCGGCTCTTGTTGCCCGAGGTGAGGCGCAGCACCTCGTTGATGTGGTCCATCTCGATCTGCGCCAGGGTGGGCAGGTCGAGGGCGTCCCGGACCACGGCGGCCGCGGCCGGGGCGGCTGCGGTGCGGCGCCCGAGGATCTCGGGCGGCAGGTGCTCGGCGTCGAGCTGCTCCCCCTCCTCGAGCAGCACCACGCGCTCCACGATGTTGCGCAGCTCGCGCACGTTGCCCGGCCACGGGTAGGACTCGAGCAGGCGCACCGCCTCGGGCGTCAGGTCGGCGAACCCCTTCTGGAACTTGCGCGAGAACTCACGCGTGAAGTGCCGGGCCAGCAGCGCCACGTCCCCCGGACGGGTGCGCAGCGGCGGCAGCATGATGCTCACCACCTTGAGGCGGAAGTAGAGGTCGCTGCGGAACCGCCCGAGCCGCACCTCCTCCTCGAGGTTCTTGTTGGTGGCCGCCACGATGCGGATGTCCACCGCGATGTCGGCCGCACCACCGACCCGCTTGAAGTTGCGGTGGTCGATGAAGCGCAGCAGCTTGGCCTGGGTGGGCAGGGGCATGTCGGCCAACTCGTCGAGGAACAGGGTGCCGCCGTCGCACAACTCGACCAGACCCTTCTTGGTGTCGGTCGCGTCGGTGTAGGCGCCCTTCTCGTGGCCGAACAGCTCGTTCTCGAGCAGCGCCTCCTGGAACGACGAGCAGTTCACCTCCATGAGAGGGGCCTGCGCGCGGTCGCTGCGGTAGTGGATGGCGCGGGCGACCAATTCCTTGCCGGTCCCGCTCTCGCCCGTGATGAGCACGCTGGTGGCCTTGCTGCGCACCAGCTTGTCGATGAGCCCGCGGACCTGCTGCATGGGGGCGGACTGACCGATGATCTCCTCGCCCGAGTAGTGCTCCCACGCCTGCCGCCGGCGCAGGTCGAGCTCGCTCGCCTGCCGGAAGGTGCGCGCCGCGGACTCGACCGCGAGGACGATGTCCTCCATCTCGTAAGGCTTGCGGACGAAGTCGCAGGCCCCGAGCTTCATGGCGTCCACCGCGGCCTGCACGTCGCCGTAGGCGGTGATGATGATGACCTGCAGGAGCGGGTCGAGCACGCGCGCCTTGCGCAGCACGCTGAGCCCGTCGGTGTCGGGCAGGCGCATGTCGAGGATCATGACCTGCGGCCGCAACGCCCCCACCTTCTCGAACCCCTCGGCCCCGGTGCTCGCCACGTCCACGGTGTAGCCGTGGGAGCGCAACACCTTGCCCAGGGACTTGCGGATCAGGACCTCGTCGTCCACCACCAGCACGGAGGTGCGCACGGGGTCACTCCTCCGGTCGGCCCGGCGGCTCGGCCGGGACGGGCAGTGAGACGCGCAGCGTGGCACCACCGCCGGCGTTGTTCTTGGCGGTGATCACGCCACCCGCGTCGCGCACGATCTGGACCGAGATCGGCAGGCCGAGGCCGGTGCCAATGCTGCGGGTGGTGAAGAACGGGTCGAAGATCCGAGCCATGAGGTCGCGCGGGATGCCCACGCCGCTGTCGGTGATGCTCACGTCCACCAGCGAGCGGCGCGTGCGGTAGCGCCGCACCCCGCTCGTGATGACGAGCTCGCCGCCCTCGGGCATGGCCTGGATGGCGTTCAGGCACAGGTTGAGGAACACCTGCTGGAGCAGGTCGGGGTCGGCGATCACGAGCGGCAGCTCGGGCTCGAACTCGCGCGTCACCCGCACCTGCGCGTCGCGCAGCTGGATGTCGAGCAGGTCGAGGGTGCGGGCGAGCACCTGGTGCAGGTCGCAGGGCTGCGAGCGGGCCTGCGGCGGGCGCGCGAACATGAGCAGGCCGGTGATGATCTGCTCGATGCGGTCGAGCTCGCGGATGACGTCGTCGAGGTCCTCGCGCCGGGCGTCGGCCGGCTTGAACTTGGAGGCCACGAACTGGATGGTGGTGCGGATGCCGGTGAGCGGGTTGCGGATCTCGTGCGCCACGTAGGCCGACAGCTCCCCCAGCGAGACCAGGCGGTCGATCTTCTTCTGGAACTCGCCGTCCTCGGTCTCGGAGATGGCCTCGGCCACGATGACCGAGCCGGCCACCTCGCCATCCTCGTCGCGCATCGGCACCGACTCGCCGCGCAACGTGAGGTCGCGGTCCCCGCTCTCGATGCGGAAGTCGCGCGACTCGCGCGAGGCGCCCTTGAGCCAGCGCGCGTCGGCCCCCGGGAACACGCGGTTGCCCGGCATGGACAGCAGCGCGCCGGACTCGACGCCGAGCAGCTCCTCGATGCGCCGGTTCGCGTAGGTCACGCGCCGCTCGCGATCGAGCGCCACGACGCCCATCTCGAGCGTGTCGAGCACGAGCGAGGACAGCGCCGCGGGTGGCGCGGTGACCTCGGCGTCGGCTGGACGTGGGGCGATCTCGGTGCGCACGGTGCGGTCCCTCGCGGCGGGTCGGCCGGGCCGCTCTCGCGACACCCCCGGGGGGCGCGCGGCGGCCGTGGCCTCGTCCCCGCATGGGTAGCACACGCGCGCGTGTGCCCGCAATGCCCGAGTGCGTTCCCAGCGCACTCCGGAGCGCGCCGGAGCGGCCGTCCCACGCGCGGCGCCGCGGTTGTGCCGGTGCGCGAGCCGCTGCTAGACTCGACCCCCATTCCGCACCCCTCGTCACACGACCAACCGCACTCCCGGGAGTCCCGATGCTCGGTTACCTGCGGTCCGGCAACAAGCGGACCAAGACCATCTGGTGGGCGCTCATCGTGCTCACCGTCGCCTCGTTCGTCGGCGGGTTCATCTTCCTCGCCGGGGTGGGCAGCGATGCCCCTTCGCGCGCGCGCCTGCAGGGCGACGTCGGCAGCGTCAACGGCGAGGTCGTGTCCGTCGAGCAGTGGCAGATGGCGCTCGCGGACCAGCGCATGGCCTACCGCCAGCGCTTCGGCACCGACCCGCAGGACCGCGACCTCAAGGCGGTCGAGCAGCAGGCGTGGCGCACGCTCATCAACGAGCGCATGTTCGCCCAGCAGGCCGCCGCGGCGGGCCTGAAGGCCACGGACAACGAGGTGCTCATCGGGATGCGCACCAACCCGCCGGCCATCCTGCTCGCCCAGCCCAGCTTCCAGACCGACGGTCAGTTCGACGTGACCAAGTACCAGCAGGCGCTCGCCAGCCCGAGCCCCGAACTGGCGCCGTTCTGGTCGCAGTTCGAGGAGCAGCTGCGCAAGCAGATCCCGGTGCGCAAGTACCAGGAGCGCCTCATGGCGTCGCTCAAGCTCTCCGAGCCCGAGCTCAAGCAGGAGTTCCACCAGCGCTTCGACCGCGCCGCGGCGACGCTGGTCGTGGTGCCGCCCGCCGACACGGGCAGCTCGGCCGGGGACGAGGCCACGCTCAAGCGCATCTACGACGACTACCGGACGCGCATGGCCGCGGGCGCGCGCACGCAGCTCGAGGTGCTGGTGCTCCCCAAGAAGTACGGCCCCGAGGAGACGCAGGCCGCCATGGACCTGGCGCGCAGCCTGTTCGAGCGGGCGCAGCGCGGTGAGGACTTCGCGCAACTCGCCCGCGACCACTCCGAGGGCCCGAACGCCGAGAAGGGTGGCGCCATCGACCGCTGGGTGATGCCGTCCGAGTTGGGCAGCATGATCGGGGCCGCGCTCGCGGTGAAGAAGCCCGGCGAGATCATCGAGCCGGTGCAGGAGGGCAGCCGCGTGCTGCTCATCAAGCGCCTCGACCCGGCCGCCGACACCTCGGCCGCCAAGACCCCGCCCCCGGGCCCCGGCGCCGTGCGCCTGGCCCAGATCGTCATCAAGGTGCGTCCCTCGGCCGAGGCCATGCAGGCGCAGGCCAAGGACGCCGAGACGCTCATGAAGCGCGCGCGCGCCCTCAAGAGCCTGTCGAAGGCGGCCACCGAGAAGGGTCTCGCCACCTTCAAGACCGGCTTCTACGACCAGAACAACGCCCCGCCGCAGCTGTTCGCGATGCCCGAGGCCGCGGACTGGGGTCTGTCGGCCAAGCAGGACGAGATCGGCCCGGTGTTCGAGAGCGGCGACGAGTACGCGCTGGCGCAGTGCGTGCTGCAGCACAAGGCCGGTCCCCCGACGCGCGCCGAGATGGGCGAGCAGCTCAAGATGATCGCCGACACCGAGGCCCGCGTGGACGCCACCAAGGCGCGCGCCGACGCGTTCGTGACCGCCATCAAGGGCGGCCAGTCGCTCGAGGCGGCCGCGACCGCGGCCGGGCTGCAGGTGTTCTCGATCCAGACCACGCGCGCCCAGCCCGACCCGCGTCTGGCGGGTTCGCCGGAGCTGCTCGGCATGCTGTACTCGGTGCCCGCCGGCAAGGTGATCGGTCCCATCCGCACCACGCAGGGCTGGCTGTTCGCCCGCGCCGAGGGCGTGATGCCAGCCTCGGACAGCACGCTCACCGACGTGCTCAAGGGCCAGATCACGAACGAGGTGCTGAGCCGTCGTCAGCGTGGCGTGTTCGAGCGCATGCTCGAGAAGCTGCGCGGGACCTCGAGCATCTCGGACCTCCGCAGCTCGATGGGCGTCTCGGGGCTCTGACCCGAGAGAACGAACGAGGCCCCCGGCGAGCGACCACTCGCCGGGGGCCTCTCGCATATCCCCTTCCCGCGCCGCGCAACGGAACGAGGGGCCAAGCCAGCGGGGCGGCCCCGTGAGGGACCGCCCCGTGGAGATTCGGAACGCCGACCGTCACTCGGCCGACGACTTGTCCTTGTTCTTGGACGAAGCGTGCGCGTCGTGCTCGAGTTCGTCGCCGATCTCACGCTGCGCCTTCTTGAACTCGCGGATGGCCTGGCCGAAACCGCGTGCCATCTTGGGGATCTGGCTCGGACCGAAGAGCAACAGGATCACCAGCACGATGAGCATCACTTCCGTTCCGCCGAAGTTCACGAGCTTCCTCCGA
>JBJTRI010000097.1:0-13616 GCA_046076045.1 bacterium | reverse complement strand
TGAGCTTCAGACGCAAGGCCATCGGGCACCTCCTCCGACACGGGGTCCGTCCTGGACGACCGGGCCATGGGATGGGGGACCGGTGAGGGGCGGGCCTTCACCCGCCCCCCGTTCCGGCCGATCCGTCCTGCCGCCGCTCTTAGAAGAGGCGGAGGATGCCCTGCTGCGCCTGCGACGACAGCGACAGCGAGGTGATACCGAGCTGCTGACGCGTCTGCAGCGCCAGCATGTTGGCACCTTCCTCGTTCGTGTCGGCGGCCGTGAGGTTGTCCGCGCCCTGGGTCAGCGTGTTCACCATGTTCGTGGTGAACTCCTGGCGGGCGGTCACGATGCCGAGGTTCGAGGCCAGCGTCTTGGCGTTCGAGCGGAGCTCGCTGAGCGCCCCATCGAGGCCCGTCACCGCGCTGTCGATGTTCGCATCCGTGGCCCAGTTGCCGACCGCGGCGGCGATGCCGAGGTCACCCGCGCCCGTCGCGTTGAAGCCGGTGATGTCCAGCGACGAGGTGCCGTCCTCGTTGAACTCGACGGTGAGCGTGTCACCGTCGAGCAGGTTCTTGCCCTTGTAGCCCGAATCGGCGGCGATGTCGTCGATCTGGTCCACGAGGTCGTTGAACTGCCCCGCGAGCGCCAGGCGGTCGGTGGTGCTGGCGCTGCGAGCGGAGGCCGCGAGACCCTTGGCCTGCTCGATCAGCGACGTGATCGCCTTGATGCCGGCGTCGGCAGCCTTCACCGTCTGGATCGCCTCGCCCATCGCGTCCTTGCGGCCCGCGAGGTCGTTGGCGCGGCCACGGTGAGCCTGCGCCGCGAAGAAAGCCGACGGATCGTCGACGGCGCTGTTCACACGCAGGCCCGAAGCGAGACGCTGGGTGGTGCGAGCCTGCAGGGTCGAGACGAGCTGCAGGTTGGTCAGGTTCTGGCGCATACCGCCCGCCAGCGTGATGTCGTTGACACCCATTGCGGTTCCCCCTCCTAGGGTACGTCCGGGTCCCCCGGGCTCCTGCCCGGGACCGGCTGTTTGCCGGCAGAGCTATCCTCGGGGCCCGCGCGCGGAACTTGAGCCTCGTCGCCGTCAGGACCACACGAGGCGTTGCGGAATGCGCGAATCGCGCTCCCCATGCATGTCCGGCCGTGCGGGATCGCACCTTTCGTGCGCTGCGACGGAGTGCGAGAGCACCGCTCCCGCGTGCGAGCCCGCCCCGTGCACGCCGCGCTCGCGTGCGGGACCCCAGCACACGCTCACCGCACGCACCCCTGCGGAACCGCAGTACAAGCACACCACGCGCCCCACCTGCGCAACCGCTTCACAAGCACACCGCGCACCCGTGCGGGACCGCTGCGCACCCGCACCGCGCACCCCTGCGAGCCCGCCGCGCACCCGCACCGCGCACACGTCCGAGACCGCCGCGCGTGCACACCACGCGCGCACGGGACCGTACGGAGCACACGCCGCGTTCGCATGATGGGTGCATCGTCCGGGCACCGCGCGCGGTGGTGAGGCCGTGCCGTGAACCTTGCGTGGCGTGGCTCGCTGAGGACGGGCATGAGCCGCCTTCCGCACCCGCGGATCGTCGCGCCGCCTTGACCGGAAGGCTGGTGGCGAACCACCGCCCCGTCGTCCCGGGGATCCCGACGATCCCCCCGCACGATGTGCCGTGAACGCGAACGGCCGCTCCCGGGCGGGAGCGGCCGTGGGTGCGACGGACGAACCGCTGCGCCGATCAGTGCATCCAGTTCACGATGTTGAGCGACATCGTGCGCTGCGACACGGCGTACGCGCGCTCGAGCGCCTGCGAGGCGCTCGTCAACTTGAGGATGGACTCGGCCGGATCCGCGTCGAGCAGCTCCTGGGTGCGGTCGAGCAGCAACTGCTGACGACTCGCGAGCTGCTTGACGGTGTCGTCCACGTGACGCTGGCGCGAGCCGGCCTCGGTCTCGACCCCGAGCAGGTCCTGCTCGGCCGCCGCGACCTGCTGCACGGTCGCCCCGACGCCGGAGACGGGCCCCGCGGCGAGCGCGGACTCCATCGCGTTCAAGGACGCGAACGTGGACCCGAACACCTGCCCGGTGTGACTGGTGGGCAGCGTGACGCCCTCGTCCACGAGCACCTCGTGCACCTGCGTGCCGCCGGTGTACGTGCCGTCGGCCTGGAAGGGCGCGGTGGTCGAACCACCGCCGAACAGGCGCTCGTCACCGACGCGCGTGTTCGCGAGCGACACCATCTGCTCGCGGATGAACTGCAGTTCCTGGAGCGCGGCCTTGCGCGTGGGGTCGTTCGGGTCGTCCGAGGTGACCCCCATCGCCGCCTTGCGTGCTCGCGACATGAGTTCGCGCGCCGCCTTGAGCACGGTCTCCTCGGTCGCGAGCCGCGTGGTCGCGGACACCGAGTTGCGCTCGTACTGCTCGATGTTCGCGATCTGCCCCTGCATGCGCATGGCGCGCGCGGCCGCCACCGGGTCGTCGCTCGCGCGTTCGACGCGGCGGCCCGACGTGGCCTGGCGCTGCGCCTCGGCGACACGCGCCTGATTGAGGCGGATGCCGAGCATCGTGGTCATCTGCATCATGCGGTCGGAGATCCGCATCGGGGAAGCCTCCTGATCGTGACGGGGTTCGGGAGAAGTATCGGCGCCCCGGCCATGGCCTTGAGCCGGATGGGGCCGCGAAAGTGGGGTCATTCGGCCCCTCCGACCGGTACCCGCCGAGCGCGGACAGGTGGCACCGGAAGGAAGTGCCGGAAGGTCTCGTCCACCCCTCATGTTCCTGCCGACCGGACCGAGACTCCCTCATGTGGGGCCGGGTGGTCCGACCCCGCATGGAGCGAGTCCCATGGTCATCCGACCGTCCTACCCCGATCCCGCCCGCCGCCCCGGTGCCACCGGCCCCGAGGCCGCCTCCGCCCTGCCCGTGCCCGAGCCGCGCGAGCGCACGAACGACGACGTCGCGCATCCGGCGGCCGTCTCGCGCGACCGCGCCGAGTTCTCGAGCGCGGCCGACGAGTTGCTCGCCGGGGCCCCGGTGTCCGCTGCCGGTGAGGGCACGCTCGCGCCCGAGCGTGCTCGCGCCATCCTGCAGCGCATCCGCGACGGCCACTACGATCGCCCCGAGGTGCTCGACGCACTCGCGCGCACGCTGCAGACGAATCTCACGGATCCCACGACGGAAGCCTGAGTCATGCGCGTCCTGATGGCCGCACCGTCCGAGACGATGCGGGCGGTGATGCGCAACGGCGTGCGCCGACTCGTGGAGACCGAGGTCGTCGTGTGCGGCACGCTCGAGGACGCGGAGGCCGCGTGCGCGGCCCCGTTCGACCTCGCGGTGGTGGATCGCGAGCTCGCGAGCGCCGCCGACTGGGCGTGGCTCGGCACGCTGCGCGAGCGCGCCTGCCCGCCGGGGCGCCTGCTCGTGGTGGGTACGCGCGTCTCGCGCGACGAGGCGATCGCCCTGCGGGATCTGGGTGCCGGCTCGTTCCTGTTGCCGCCGCTCACCCCCGATCGCCTGCTCGAACGTGCGAGCACGCTGCTCGCCATGGCCCCGCGGGACGAGGCGCCAAGCACCACGACGCCGACGGACGAGGCGGCGCCCTCGGACGGGACCGCGCCCGCGCCCGACGCGCCGGCCGCCGACGACGAACCGTTGGCCGAGGCGGCCTGAGGCGTCCCGCCCCGCGCGCTGGACGCGCGGAGCCCTCCCTACAGGAAGAGCCGCAGGAGCGCGACGCGTTCCTCGATCGCGACCAGCCGCTCCGCCAGCCGCTCACCGTCCAGGCCGAGACGCGCGATCGCAGGCTCCGCGGCCAACACCTCCAGCCCCGGCCGGGCCACAGCCGGCTGTGCGAGGTGGCGCCCGACGACGTCCGCCGCCTGCACGCGCACGAGCAGCACGTCCTCGGGCACGACGGCCCCATGGTGACGCTGCGTGACCTGACAGACCGGCTCGGGGATGCGCCAGTTCATGAGCAGTCGGTGGCCGAGCTCGACGTGCAGTTCGTCGAGCAGCCCCTCGATCGCCGCGGGCGCGACCGGGTCCACGAAGCGCGACTCGCAGGTGTCGAGCAGCTTGAGCACGAGCGGCTGCCCGATGTCGTGCAGGAGCCCCGAGAGGTAGGCGACCTCGGGATCCACGTCGCCGTACGGCAGTTCACGGCAGGTGACCGCCGCGGTCACGGCCATCGCCCACAACTGCTCGAGCCGCGCCGCCCGCGCGGGGTCGGTCGAGCGGAACGCGCCGCGCGTGGCGATGGTGGTCGCGAGACTCTCGACCTGACGCAGCCCCACGCGCGCGACCGCCTCGTGCAGCTCGAGCACCGGGCGCAGGCCGCCGAAGGCGACCGAGTTGGCGAGCCGCAGCATGGAGGTGGCGATCGCCGGCTCCGAGGCGACCACCACCGCGACCTGGTGCGCGTCGGCGCCGCGCTCGTCGCGCAGCACCTCCTGCAGGCGGAACGTGACGCCGGGCACGGCGGGCAGGTGCACGTCGCCACGCCGCACGAGGGCACGCAGCGAGTCCGCCAGCGACAGGGTGCCCTGCGGCGGCCTCACCACGCCCTCCACGCAGGCGTCGCCCACGCCGCACGACCAGGGTCGTGCGTGGCGAACGGCTCTCGAACTGGGCGTGCATCGGGGGCGTGCATCGCGGTCCTCCTTGACCGATCCCGTACCGGCCTCCCCTCCAGTCTCGGTCGCGTGCGCGCGGAGTCGAGTGCCGGCGTGCACGCCCCGTGCAGGATGCAGCCGTCCGGCAAGAACCTCCGGACCACCCCCTCAACCCCTCCGACTCGCGCCCGATACTGACGGCGACGACTCGCGCCCACACCCTCGGGAGGCGAAGGACAGGGATGTTCACCATCATCGGTATCGTGGTCGTGCTCGGGTCGGTCGTCGGCGGCTTCACCATCGCCGGCGGCCAGCTCATGAGCCTGTTCCATATCTCGGAGATCGTGACGATCGCGGGCACCGCGCTCGGCACGGTCCTCATCTCGACGCCGCCGACCGTGCTGGGCGAGCTGGGCAAGAAGCTCATGGCCACGCTCCAGCCCTCGCCGTTCACCAAGACGCTCTACCTCGACGCGCTCAAGATGCTGTACGAGCTCTTCCAGGTGGCGCGGCGCGACGGGCTGGTCGCGATCGAGGCCCACATCGAGTCGCCCGACAAGAGCGCCCTGTTCAAGAAGTACCCGGCGGTGCTCAAGCAGCACCACGCCATGGTGTACCTGTGCGACTCGCTGCGGCTCGTGCTCGTGGGCAGCGTCCCGCCGCACGACCTCGAGATGCTGCTCGGCAACGAGATCGACGTGCACCACGAGGCCGAGGCCCGCACCGTTTCGTCGCTGCAGCGCGTCAGCGACTCGCTGCCCGGCATCGGCATCGTCGCCGCCGTGCTCGGCATCGTCATCACGATGGGTGCCATCTCGGGCCCCGTCGAGCAGATCGGCGAGCACGTCGCCGCCGCACTCACCGGCACGTTCCTCGGCGTGCTCCTCGCCTACGGGTTCGCCTCTCCGCTCGCCACGAGCATCGAGAACGTGAACTCGGCCGAGTCGCGCTTCTACCACTTCCTCAAGGAGGCGGTGGTGGCGTTCGCGAAGGGCCTCTCCCCCATCGTCGCGGTCGAGTTCGCGCGCCGCTCCGTGTACCACGAGCACCGCCCGAGCTTCTCGGCCATGGAAACCGCCTGCAAGAGCCTGAAGGCCAAGTGACATGAACAAGTCCCGCGAGACCCCGATCCGCATCATCATCAAGAAGGGCGGGCACGCCGCCCATCACGGCGGCGCGTGGAAGGTGGCGTTCGCGGACTTCATGACCGCCATGTTCGCCATGTTCCTCGTGCTCTGGCTCGTCAACCAGAGCTCCGACGTGAAGTCGGCCATCGCCGGCTACTTCCAGGACCCGCTCGGGCGTGCCGACGAGTTCGGCAGCTCGATCCTGCCCGGCGAGGGCTCGCAGTCGGCGGTGCCGCAGCCGCTGTCGCCGCAGCAGGTCATCGACCTGCGCCGCGACCGCATGCGCTCGCTCGGCGAGGACCTCGAGCGCTCGCTGCGCGACATCCCGGAGCTCAAGGAGGTCGCGGACAAGATCTCGATCGAGGTCACCGAGGAGGGCCTGCGCATCCAGCTGCTCGAGGATGCCGAGGGCACGTTCTACGGCAGCGGCAGTGCGGCGCTGAACGAGCGCGGCCGCAGCCTCATGCACACGCTCGGCAGCCACCTCGGCAAGCTCACGAACGAGGTCCGCATCGAGGGCTTCACCGATGCGCGCCCCATCCTGGGCCGCGCGGGCTACTCGAACTGGGAACTCTCGGCCGACCGCGCCAACGCCGCGCGTCGCGTCCTCACCGAGGGCGGCCTCCGCGAGGGTCAGGTGCAGCAGGTGCGCGGCCTCGCCGACCGCCAGCTGCGCGTACCCGAGGACCCGCTCTCGCCGAGCAACCGCCGCGTCGCGATCACCGTGCTGTTGCCGACCGAGGAGGAGGCCGTGGCCGAGGCCGCGCGCGCCGGACTACCCGACGACGTGCCCGCCGACAGCGCACGCGCCGGACTGCCCGCGATCCTGCCCGGAGGCCCGCGATGACGCTCGCCCGGGGCACCGTGCTGGTGTGCGGTCCGCGACCGGTCGTCGCGCCCCTGCAGGCCGTGCTCGAGGCGCTGGGCGGACGGGTGGTGACCTCGCCCACGCCCGAGGGCCTGACCGTGCGGTTCGAGCAGGAGCGCCCCGACGCGGTCGTGCTGCCCGCGCACGGGCTCGGCTCGGCACTCGAGCGCGCACTCGCGCGCGAGCGCCACGCCTGCGCGGTGGTCGGACTCGAAGGCGACACCCCGCCCACCCACCCCGAACTCTTCGACCTGCTCGTGCACGGCACGCCCGACGCGGCGATGGCCGAACCGCTGCGGTTGGTGCTGCTGCTCGGGCGTGCGTGCCGCGAAGCGCAGGATGCCGGTCGCGAGGTCATGCGACTGCGCGAGTCCACCTCGGCGCAGGTGCTGCGCATCACCGGATTGCTCCTCAACATGCTCGACCGCCGCCATCCCGGCTCGACCGAACGCTCGGCGCAGCTCGCCGAGCTGTCGCTGCAGGTGGCCGAGCGCTTCAGCATCCCCGACGACATGCTGCCCGGGCTCAACCTGGCCGCGCGTCTGCGCGGTGTGGGCCGACTGGCCATCCCGGGCGACCAGCCGGGCACGCCGGGCGACCCGGCATGGGAGTGGTCGGTCACGCAGGCCACGGCGTCGCTGCTCGAACCGTTCCCCGAACTCGCGCAAGCGGTCGAGCTGCTCATGGCGATGCACGAGAACTGGGACGGCACCGGCTCGCCGTCGCACCTGTTGAGCGGCCAGATCCCCATGCGCTCGCGCATCCTGCGCGCGGTCCACGACTACCTGGTCGCGCGCACCACGCCCGGTGCACCGGCCGCGGGCGAGATCCTCGAGCGCATGTCGGAGCTCACGAGCACGCTCTACGACCCGCTCGTCATCGTGCACCTGCGGGCCATCGTCGAGACCTCGGGCTCGCCGTCGTCGGCCGCGCTGCGACTGTACCTGCCGGTGCCCGAACTGAACGTCGGCATGATGCTGGCCGAGGACCTCTACACCGACAGCGGCATCAAGCTGCTGTCGCGCGGCACCACGCTGTCGCACGCCGCACTCGACGTGATCCAGCGCCGCCACGCGCAGGAGCCCATGTACCGGGGCGTCGCGATCCAGCGCAAGCCGGCCGGCGACTGAACCCGCGCCGCAGCACACGAACGGCCCCGGGACGCACGCGCCCCGGGGCCGTCGGCGTGACCAGCGTCAGAGCGTCTGGAGCAGCGTGCGCATCATCTCGTCGGCCATGGTGATGATCTTGGCGGCCGCTCCGTACGCCTGCTGCTGGGCCATGAGGCTCACCATCTCCTCGTCCACCGAGACGCCGCTCACCGCGGCGCGTTGCAGGTCGGCCTGGTCCATGAGCGCCTGCTGGACCTCGGCGTCGCTGCTCGCGCCACTCACGGCGAGCCCCACACTCGAGGTCACGCCCGCGAAGAAGTCGCGGAACGAACGCTGCCCGAGCCCCGCGAGTGCGGTGTCCCCGAGCTGCGCGAGCCGCAGCGCGATCGCGCCGTCGCCGCTCAGGTTGGAGCCGCTGGCGGCCACCGCCATGCTCGAGGCCCGGAGCGCGGAGGTGAGCTGGATGCCGGCCGCGGTCGTGCGCGTGGGGTCGAAGAAGTCGGTGTTGGTCGCCCCCGCGGCGGTGTAGCCGCTGCGGTGGATGGTGTTCACCTCGCTCACGAGTGCGGCCGCGAGCTGGTCGAGTTGCCCGCGCACCGCCGGGATGCGCGTGTTGAGCATCTCCAGTCCGGCCCCGATGCTGCCACCGACGCGACCGAGCGACGAGCCCCCCGCGTCCACGAGCCGCAGGTCGGGCGAGTTGCCGTCGAGGTGGACCTGCGCGGCCATCACGCGGTCCACCAGGTTGGCCTCCTCACCCACCACGGTGACCGTGCCGTCGTCGTGCTTCACGACGCGCACCGAGACGAGCGTGGCGAGCTGGTCGATCGCGAGGTCGCGACGATCCATGAGGTCCGCCGCCCCGGCCCCGCCCGAGGACAGGATGTCCTGGTTGAGGTCGGCGATCTGCCGCAGCAGCTGGTTGACCTGCCCGGTCTCGGCCTCGAGGCGCGAGCGGGTGTCGGTGGTGGCGGTCGCGAGCCGACTGTCGAGATGGTTGAGCTGCGAGGCGAGCCGCGCACCGGCCTGGCACACGAGGTCGCGCGCTGCCGGACTCGCGGGGTCGTTCGAGAGGTCGGAGAACGCGTGGAAGAAGCGGTCGAGCGCGGCCGAGATGCCCGTGTCGGAGGGCTCCCCGATGGAGTCCTCGATCTGACGCAGCCCGTACTCGAGCGTCGAGGACTGCGAGAACAGGCCCGCCTCGCGCCGGAACGCACCGTCGTAGAACAGGTCGCGCGCCCGCTGAACCGTGCCGCTCGTCACGCCGCGCCCGATGTAGCCCTCGGGCGAGCGCAACGGGTCCTGCGCGCGCAGCTCCAATCTCTGGCGGCTATAGCCCGGGGTTTGCGCGTTGGCCACGTTGTTCGCCGTGACCTCCATCGCGCGCCGCTGGGTGAGCAGCGCACTGCGGGCGATGCTGAGCAGGCTCGAGAGCGACATGGCTCACCCCTGCCGATCGAGCACGATCCCCGCCGGCGCCGAGCGCGTCTCGCCCGGATAGCCCACGCGGGGACCGTCGGAGAACATGGACTGCAGGAACGCACGCTCGGACTCGAGCACGCGGCGGATCACGACGCTGTTCACGCGCGAGGCGCGCGCGGCCTCCTCGGCCGCATGGCGCAGGCGGATGTGCGCCTGCCGCAGCGCGTCGGGCACGATGACGCCGAAGCCCGAGAACAGCTCGGCGAGCGACGCCCCGGTCCCGCCCGCGAGCCGGTCCACCATGGACTGGCGCTGCTCGCGCAACTTGGTGAGACGCAACATGAGGCGATCGATGTCCTCGGTGGTGGCGTCGAGCGCGGGGCGGTCGCCCTGCGAGACCGCGCCACGCTGCGCAGCCAGCACGCCCGAGAACTCCAGCAGGCCGTGCGCCTCCTGATCCATCACCTCGACGAGTCCTGCGAAGGCGGACGTCCCTGCGGGGCGCGGGGCCGACACGATGCCGATGGCCATGGTCACTTCCCTTTCTCGGTGGTGGGCGGCGCGGCGGCGTCGAGCCGACGAACCAACTGGCGGTAGAGCGCTTCGCCGAGCCCCTGCGGGTCGCGTCCCGCGGTGAGGCCGGCGATCTGCTGGTCGAGCAGGCCGGTGAACAGCTCGCGCGCGGGGTCGTCCTGCCCCCCCGAGGAGGGCACGCTCGCGCGCATGGCCTGGAACATCTGGTCGAGGAACATGGACTCCATCGCGTGCGCCGTGCGGCGGAGCTGAACGTGCGGGTCGGCGGCGACCTCGCGGTTGGGGCGGAGCGCGTCGGGCGTCATCGGACCACCACCTCGGCTCGCAGCGAGCCCGCGGCACGCAGCGCCTCGAACACCGCCGCGATGTCGGCACCGCGCGCCCCCGCGGCGTGCAGCCCGGCCGCGACCTGCTGCACGGACGCGTCGGCGGGCACGCTCACGAGACCGGCGACCGGCGACGGTTCGCCGCCGATGCGCAGCGTCACGCCACCACGGCTCACGACCGCGGACGAGACGCGCAGGTCGCCACCGGCGACCACGGTGCCGTCGCGGGCGTCGATCACGACGCGCGTCGGCTCGGGTGCGGCGACGAGCACCGTGTCCACCGCGGCCATCCAGAGCGCGGCCGGCCGCCCGGCGGGCACCTTGAGCGCGATCGCACCCGCATCCTCGAGCGTCGCGGTGCCGGCGCCGAAGGCGGCGTCCACCGCCCCGGCCACCAGGCTGGCGGTCCGCAGGTCGGGGTCGCGCAGCAGCAGCCGCGGCTCGGTCATCGGGCGCGCCTGCTCGACCTCGAGCACGCCGCCCTGCGCGACGAGTCCACGATTGGCGCGTGACGAGGCGATGCCACCGTCGCGGCCGTCGCTCACCTGCAGCACGCCCTGGGCGGTCGCGATCGGCGGCTGCCCGGGGTCGGTCACGAGCGGCGTGATCCACAGCGTGCCGCCGTTGAGCGAGGTGGCGTCGCCGATGGCACTCACCTGGACGTCGAACCTCCCGCCCGGGCGCAGCCACGGCGAGACCTCGGCGGTCACGACCACGGCGGCCACGGCGCGCAGGCGCAACTGGTCGGTGGGGACCTCGATCTGGAAGCGGCGGAGCAGGTTCGCGACCGAGCGCACGCTCGGCGAGCCCGCCGAGGCGCGCCCGAAGCTGCGATCCCCGGTGCCGTCGAGCCCGGTCACGAGCCCGTAGCCGACGATGCGCACCGGCACGTCACCGGCATGACGCGTGAGGTCGCTGACGCGCGCCGGCGCGGCCTGCGCCACACTCGCGAGTGACGCGAGCCACGCGAACGCGGCGATCACGAGAGGGTTCGGGAGACGCATGGGACCTCCGCGGCGCGCGCTCACGGCCACAGCATCCCGAGCACCTTGCCCAGGATCCCCTGCCGCGGGCCGATCTTGCCGCCCTTGTAGGTGATGACCGCGTCGGCGATGCGCGACGACAGCACGCGGTTCGAACCGTCCACGTCCTCGCCGCGCACCCAGCCCTCGAGGTCGATGGTCTGCAGGCGACCGTCCACCGAGACGCGGCGCGAGCCGCGGATGCGGAGCGCACCGCCGGGCTCGACCTCGACCACGCGCACGGTGAGCACCGCGGTCAGGTCGCCCGAGCGTCCGGCCTCGCCGACGTCGCGCGAGTTGGTGAGGCTGCCGGCCTGGAAGCTCGCGCCCTGCGTGCTCGTGGGCGTGTCGAGTCGGAGCCGGTTGCTCATGGAGCGGTTGCCGTCGGAGACGCGCGAGACGCGCTCGCGCGCCGCGGTCTGCTCGTCCACCACCACGGTGATGAGGTCGCCGGGGGCGAGCGGCATGCGGTCGGACAACCAGCTCGCGCGCGGCGGCGCGGGCCGCACCGCCACCGGCGGCGTCGCGGCGCTGTCCGCGACCGCGGCGGTCGTGTCGGTCTGCGCCCGCGCGGCCGTCACGCCCGCGACGATCGCGAACAGGGCCCACACGATCGCGCGCCACCCCGTGCGCATCCGGACTCGGGTCATCATCGCATCCCCCCTGCGAGGCTCACCTCGCCCGCGCGCGTCGCACGACCCACGAGCCGTCCGGCCCGGCCGTCCACGCGCACCTGCACCCAACCGCCCTCGACCGCGCCATTCACGGCGATGCCGGGACGCGACACCTCCACGCCACCCTCGCGCCACACCAGCGTCACCGGTGCGCCCGCCTGCACGGCGAGCGGAGGTGCGACCGCCGGCCACGCGAGAGGTTCACCGGCGGCGAGCGGACGGCGTACACGCCAGCCGGTCGCGACCGCCCCCGGCGTCGCACGCTCGAGGCGCGGCGCGCCCCACACCGTGCGCTCCTGCCACGCGATGTCCCCGGCCGCGAGGCTCGCGCCCGCGGCGAGGTCGCGGGCCGCGACCGGCTCGGTCCGCCGCACGCCGGCGCGCACGCGCGCCACCTGCGTCGGATGTCCGGGCCGCTCGATCGCGAGCACCACCCAACCCTCGCGCCCCGCGCCCTCGATCGTGACCGTGCCTGCCTCGGACAGGTCCGACGCCCCCGCGCCCCAGGCGAGTTCGAGGCGCGTGGCCTCGACCCCCCAGCGCGCGGCGAGCCCGCCCCGCACCTGCGCCTCGAGGGGCGCGGGCACGGGCACGGCGAGCACGCCGGCGATCAGGAGCTCAACGCAGGAGATCATTGCTCTGCTGCATCATCTCCTCGGCGGCGCGCACCGCCTTGGCGTTGATCTCGTACGCTCGCTGCGCGGCGATCATGTCGGTCATCTCCTGCACCATCTCGACGTTGCTGGACTCGAGCGTGCCCTGCAGCAGGCGCCCGAAGCCGTCCTCGCCCGCGAGCCCGGTGACCGGCTCGCCCGAGGCATCCGTGGCGACGTACTGGTTCTCCCCGATGGCCATGAGCCCCGCCGGGTTGAGGAAGCGCGCGAGCTCGATGCGGCCGACCTCGGTCGGCGTGGACTCGCCGGGCAGGCGCGCGCTCACCACGCCGTTCGGCGCGACCGCGACGTCGCTCGCATCGGGCGGCAGCGTGAGGCCGGGCATGACCGCGTAGCCGCCCGTGGTGACGAGCGCACCCGAGGCGTCGAGCGTGAAGCTGCCGTCGCGCGTGTAGGCGACCGTGCCGTCGGGACGCTGGACCTGGAACAGGCCCTCGCCCTCGACCGACATGTCGAGCGGGCGGTTCGTGGTCTCGGGCGAGCCCTGCGCGTGCAGGCGCAGCACGGCGGAGATGCGCACGCCCTTGCCGATCTGCACCGGCGCGAGCGTCTCCTTGCTCTGCGCGTCGGCGACGCGCGCCTCGCGGACGGTCTCGTAGAGCACGTCCTCGAAGCTCACGCGGCTGCGCTTGAAGCCGGTGGTGTTGACGTTCGCCAGGTTGTTGGCGATCACGTCGATCATCCGCTGCTGCGCCATCATGCCGCTCGCGGAGGTCCTGAGACTGGAGTTCATCGTGGGCTCCCCTTCCGTCGCCACCCGCGGGCGGCGTGCGGTCCGTGCGTCACTCGACGCGTCCGACCTGGTTGACGACCGTGCCGAGCACCCCGTCCATGGCGCGCAGCGCATCGAGGTTGGCGGCGTAGGCGCGCTGGATCGCGACCAGGTCCACCATGCCGGTGAGCGGGTCCACGTTCGGCTCCTCGACCGCACCCTGCCGCACGCGCAACGCGCCGTCGGCGGCGGGCGCGGCGGGCACGAGCGGCGAGAAGCGACCGGCTCCCTCCTTGCGGACCTGCTGCCCCGGCACGCTCACCATTCGCAAGCGCGCGACGAGCGCGCCGTCCACCAGCACCGAACCGTCCCCGTGCACCTCGAGCGTGCCGCCCGCGGCGTGGATGGCCCCCTTCTCACCCAGCACCGGCGCGCCGTGCGAGTCGGTGAGCCGGCCCTCGGGATCGAGCTGCAGCGAACCGCCGCGCGTGAGGCGCTCACCCTGCGGCGTCGAGACGACGAGGAAGCCATCGCCCTCGAGCGCCAGGTCGAGCGG
>JBJTRI010000096.1:0-11584 GCA_046076045.1 bacterium | reverse complement strand
TGCTGCAGGAAGTACGCGGCGAGCGTCACCAGCGCCAGCACCAGCGTCACGGCATGGGCGGCGAACAACCCATGCGCGAGTCGCGAGTGCTTCCCGTTCCGGAGCGTCGGCGCGTAGGCCGCGGTCGCGGCGAGGGCCGCGAGGAACGAGACGAGGACGAGGGACTGACCGGCGTTCATCCGGACTCCGTGATCGGGGGAGTGCTGCATTCGACGGGCGCACGGGGATGGTCCGTGCTCGACGACGTCCCACTGCGAGAACCGTGCCGGGTCGCACGCGGGGCCGCGGAATCGCGTTCCTCGATGGTCCATGCGGACCGCAGCGCGACCGCGATGGGAGCGGGTGCGACGCGATTCGGGCGGGTTCGCGCGCGGACCGCGCGGGGCGGTGCGACGTCCCTGCGCGCCCCCCCGGACCAGCGCCGGATCCGCGTCCCACGCCACTTCCCGGCAGGCCGCCCTGACAGCATGGCAGCCGAGGAGGTCCCACGCAGGGCACGGGACCGAGGGACTCCGTAGGACTACGGAGGCGGTACCAGAGGCAACCCGTTCCTGCACGGTCGGTTGGGCACGGGTAATCCGTGGTAGCACGCAAGGTTCGTGAAAGATGGCACAAGCGTTGCCCTGTAAGTCCCATGCGCCCCCCACGGCGCCGGGATCCCGCCGCTCGCACCGGGGCCCCGCCGAAGCCCGCGAGCACGCAGGTCCCCACCATGAGCGTCCGTCCCGGACAGGAACGCCGCCCCCACGCGCGACCCTCTCGCGCCCGGGGGCTCCGTCCCGCGCACGCCGCAGCGACCCCGCAGGTCACCGTTCGTTCGCTCTCCACGCCGAACGGTGACCCGGCGCCGCGCCTGAACGACCTGGTCGCGCAGCTCCAGCACGAGGCGGGGATCGAGCGCGAGGCCGCGCTCGAACGCCACGCCCGGCGGCTCGCCGGTGCGCTCGCGCTGCTGCTCGCGCTCGCGACCGGTGCACGAGCCGGTGCCCCGGTGATCGCGCTCGACTCGCTGCACGTCATGGGTGTGGCCCACCGCGGCCAGCCGTTCATGCGCCCGCGCGCCATCGCGCTCGACCCCGCGCACGGCGAGGTCATCGTGGCCAACACCGGGCTCGGGCGCGTCGAGTACTTCGACTACCGCACGTGGCCCAAGGGGTTCTTCACGCACGAGGTGCCGGGCCCCGACGGCCGCAGCGTCCCGGGCGAGCCCATCGCGCTGGCGGTCACCCCGACCGGCGACCTGCTCGTCTCGGACTTCAAGGCGCCGTGGGTCTCGGTGCTCGACTACCGCGGCCGCACCCTTCGCCGCATCACGCTGCCCGCGCCCGACGACCGCGCCGACGGCCGAGTCGGCCCGGGCGCGATCGCGGTCGCCCCCGACGGCCGCGTGCTGGTCGCGAGCCGTGGCGAGGGCCGCATCCACGTGTACGACGCCGCGCTCCGCCCGCTCGGGAGCTGGGGCGTCACCGGGCTCGAGCCCGGGCAGCTCCAGGACGTGACCGCTCTGGCCGTGGACTCCACGGGCAGGGTGTTCGTGACCTGCGCGGCCACGAAGTACGCCGTGCAGGTGTTCCAGCAGGACGGCTCGTTCGCGTACGGCTTCGGCCGCCACGAGCTCGGGCCGGGTCACTTCTCGCTCCCCTCGGGTCTGGCGTTCCTGCCCGGCCAGCGGGTGTGCGTGAGTGACGCGATCCGTCAGATCGTCCAGGTCTTCGGCACCGATGGGACGTTCGTGGGGACGTTCGGCGGCGCCGGCGTGGGTCTGGGCGAGTTCCACGAACCGAGTGCACTCGCAGGAGACGGTCGCGGGACGCTGGCGCTGGCCGAGAAGTCGGGCAGCCGGTTCCAGGTCCTGTGGCTGAGATGACGCGAAGCACGCGCGCGACCGCCCGGGAGACGGTCGCGGGGCGAGACCCGCAGCACCTTCACCCGACCCTTCAAAGGAGCCCAACCATGAGACGCCTGACCATCCTCTTCGCCGTCGTGATCACGATGGGTGTCGGGGCGTCCGCCTTCGCCGGCGACTTCCACTCCGGCGCGAGTCTGGTGTGCACCGACTGTCACGTGGCGCACGCAAGCCAGGCCCACACCTACAGTGGGAGTGGCACGCTGTTCCCCCCGCTCAGCGCGAGCGGCCCGCACCCTGACCTGCTTCGTGACACGGAGACGAAGATGTGCCTCTCGTGCCACGACGGTCAGGCGTTCGCGCCGGACGTGTTCGGAGCGAGCGCGTCGAATCAGCGCCGGTTGGCGGGCGGTCTGAACGCCAAGGCCGGAACCATCCCCAACGACCTCGGATACGAGGAGATCGACGGGCACACGCTGCACTCCACGGACCTGCCTCCGGGCGGGGCCGGCAGCGCGTACGTGCCGACCGCGGAAGGTCTGGTCTGCTCGAGCTGCCACGCGCAGCACGGTGCGACCACGTACCGCAACCTGCTCAACCGCGGGATCTTCGCCGGTGACACGCTGACGTACGCCATCACCACGAACGACCTCACCAAGGACGTGTTCGAGCGCGCTCCGCACTCGTACGGTGAGACCGACGTGGACTACAACGAGCCCAACACCAACTCGAGCAAGTACGGGCAGTGGTGCCAGAACTGCCACGTGGACTTCCACGGCTCGGGTGGGTCCGCGAACATGGGTGGCCAGTCGGGCGGCGTGACCGCTTCGAACACCAACCCGTGGAAGCGTCACCCCACCGCCGACGTGAACATCGGCACGCCGAACGCCACGTTCATCTCGAGCCTGACGCGCTTCAACGGCCTCACCAACCGCGTCAAGGTGATGGACTCGCAGGGCCTGTGGAACGGCACCACCGCGGACAACACGGTGACGCCGTCGTGCATGAGCTGTCACAAGGCCCACGGCAACCGCAACCCGTTCGGTCTGATCTTCATGACCGGCACGGGCGCGACGGTGACCGAGGACGGTGACGGCGGCGTGTACAAGGACCTCTGCCGCCAGTGCCACACGCAGGGCGGCTAGTCGCGTCGCGGAGTACCGGGAGCCGGCCCCGCTCGTGGGGTCGGCTCGCCGGAGCCGCCGGACCCCTGCGCGGATGACGCGCCCGGCGGGACCCCCGAACACCGGAGTGGAGGCCACGATGCGCGCACCGCGGAGAGAGGTCACGAGGACGCCCCGAGTGGCGTTCCGTGTGCTCACGCTGACCGTGCTCGCGCTCGGCCTCGTGCCCGCAGGAGCCGTGCTCGCGCGCCGCAACCCGGTGCGCTGGATCACGCGCTCGCCCCAGGACATCCCCGCCATCGCCGCGCAGGCCGGACACGCCTCGTCGTGCGAGGGCTGCCACACCATGCACGGCGAGGGCGTCACGCCGCAGCCGGGCCTGCTGCTCGCGCCCAACGACAACGCGCTGTGCGCGAGCTGCCACACCGCCGCGTGGACCGACAAGAGCTACGCCGGCCTGCCGCTCTACACCGGCAGCGCGCACGGCGCGAGCCGCTCCATGCTGTGGCCCGGCCCCGACCCGCCCGCGCGGCCCGCGACCGACGTGGGCATGTGCCAGAACTGCCACGACCCGCACGGCTACAGCGACGCCACCGGCGTGATCCCGCGCCTCCTGGTGCAGCGCGAGGAGAAGGCGTGCCTCGCCTGCCATGACGGCGCCCCGGCGGTGGACAACGTGCTCGCCGACCTCAACAAGCCGTACCGCCATCCGGTCACCGACTTCAGCGGCCGCCACGCCGGCCCGGGCGAGAGCACGCCGGCCGCGTTCGCGCGCACGCCCGTGAACCTGCGCCACTCGGAGTGCGAGGACTGCCACAACCCGCACGTCGCGCGCGCCGACGGTCTGGGGGGACCGGTGGGCAACGAGGCGTCGCGCAGCACGCTCGGCGTGAGCCGCGTCGCGGTGCTCAACGGGGCGGCGGGCGCGATCCCCACCTACACGTTCCTGACAGCCTCGGACACCACGACCGGTCCGGTCGCCGAGTACCAGCTCTGCTTCAAGTGCCACTCGTCGTGGACCACCGCCCCGGTCGGCCAGACCGACTTCGCGCGCGTGCTCAACCCGGCGAACCCGTCGTACCACCCGGTCGAGGCCACGGGCAAGAACCCCAACATCGCCGCGGCGTCGTTCGTGAACGGCTGGACCGCGACCTCGATCACGCGCTGCGCCAGCTGCCACGGCAGCGACTTCGGGCTCACCAAGGGTCCGCACGGCTCCAGCTACCAGTACCTGCTCAAGGCACCCTACAGCCCGTCGCCCGCGTCGCGCACCACCGCGTCGAACGAGCTCTGCTTCCAGTGCCACAGCTACAACACCTACGCGAACTCGGCCGCCACCACCGCGCAGCGTCAGGCGTCGCGCTTCAACCGGCCCGCGTTCAGCATGGGGCACATCGACCACGTCGTCGGCGAGCGCGTCCCGTGCGCGAGCTGCCACGTCACGCACGGCTCCTCGACGCTGCCGTTCCTGCTCGTGACCGGCCGCAACCCGGGCCTCAACACGTTCACGCGCACGACCACCGGTGGCACGTGCGGGCCCACCTGTCACGGCAGCGAGAGCTACACGGTGAACTATGCGCGGTGACCTCCGCCGCCTCGCCCCGCTCGCGCTGCTGGCGCTCGCGCCGGTGGCGGCCGACGCGCAGGGGTTGAACGGCTACGCGCAGACGCAGGTGCAGGTCGTCGATCAGGTGACCGTGCTCCCCGACGGCAGCGTGACGCGGAAGCGCGTCGAGCGCTGGGGGCAGACGTTCGAGATGCAGCACTTCATGGTGCCGCGCGAGGACCTGCGGGTCATGTCGTCGTTCCGGTTCACCGACCTCGCCTACCGCGGCATGCCCGATCGCAGCCGCCAGCCGCAGGGCACGCTGCAGGTCTCGCACCCGTGGGCCAACCTGTTCGCCGCCTACCGTCCCACCACGGTGACGGGCGGCATCGGGCCGCAGGGTGTGGGCTCGGGACCCGACACCGCGCGCGCCTACACCGTGACCTCGCGTGCGCAGGAGGCGGTGGTGACGGGGCAGATCGCCCCCCCGTCGTGGCCGCGGCTCGACGTGGCGTGGACGCGTCGGCACCGCGACCGCGACGTGCTCTCGGCCGACGAGGTCGGCGTCACGCGCTCGGCGCGCATGGCGTGGAACAACGACGCGATCAACCTGTACGGCGGCTGGGGCGACCAGGCCGTCGAGCGCGCCGGCGTTCGTACGGGCACGGCGCAGCGCAACCTCAATGCCGGCGCGGCCGTGCACCTCGTGCCGTCGACGACGTCGAACCTCGACCTCAACTACGACCTCAACGACTCGCGCGTCGGCGACCCCGCGCGCTCGAACGGCTCGTCGCGCGGGCACAACGCCTCGCTCAACGCGGGCTGGCGCCCGGCGCGCACCGTGAACGGCTCGGCGAGCTGGCTGTGGCGGCGCGGCGAGTCGCGCGGCATCCGTCCCTCGATGACCGAGGACCACGAGGGCTCCATGCAGGTGAGCGTCGATCCCGAGGGCCCCACGCGGTACGTGCTGGCCTCGGGGGCGCGCACGGTGCGCACCGCGACCGGGCGCCACCTCGCGAGTTCGGTCTCGGGCGTGGCCTCGCTCGACGGCCGGGTGCGCGAGGGCTGGACGGGCTCGACCTCGCTGACGCACGTCACCAACTGGGCGCCGGGCCTGCGCGTGTGGTCGGTCGAGGCGCTGCGCGCGGGCTCGCAGATGACGCTGTTCCGCGGCTTCGACGTGGCGGCCGACGCGCAGGTCTCGACCAGCGACGACACCACGCTGCGCGACGTGAGCACCACCACCGAGGCCAACGCGCGGGTGCGCATGACCCCGTGGAACGCGCTCACCGTGGGCTGGAACGCGCGCGTCTCGAGGCTGGGCGACGCGGTGCTCGGCACGGCGGGCGGCTCGTCGGTGGCGTCGGCGTGGGACGTGCGCTGGCGTCCGCTGCGCACCGTGGAGTGGACGGGCACGACCGCGACCACGCGGGCACGCGGCGGCCAGCGCGCCACGACGCGCACCGCGTCGCTGCGCTGGGCGCCGTTCGCGAACCTGCAGGCCACGGCGGACTGGTCGCGCAGCAGCGATGCGCGCGCCACCGGCGGGGCGCAGACCATCCAGGGACGCGAGATCGTCTCGCTGCGCCTGCTCGCCCTGCTCACGCGCCGTCTGCAGGTGGACGGTGCGTTCGGGGTGGCGGACCGCGGCAATCCGAACGAGAACCGCCAGGCCACGCTCACGATGACGTGGGCCTTCGGGAGGTGACGCGATGAGGATCCGGCACATGGGGCGCGCGGTGCTGCTGGCACTGACGACGCTCGCGGGGACCGCCGCGGCGGGCCCGCGGTTGTTCGTGAACCCGAAGGCCGACATGTCGTTCTACCAGCGCATCGCGGTGGTGCCGTTCGCGAACCTCACCACCGACATGAACGCCGGGGCGCGCGTCACACGCGCGTTCATCACCGAACTGGTGATCGCCGGGCGGTTCGACCTGGTGGAGCCGGGAGAGTTCCACGGCATGCTGGAGCGCATCGGCGGCCTGCCCGACGCGCAGGGCAACGCCGACCCCAAGAAGCTGGCCGAGGCCGCCACGCAGGCCGGGGCGACCGGGCTCATCCGCGGCGCGGTGACCGAGTACACCGTGCAGCGGAACGGCAGCGACGAGGTGCCCGTGATCACGTTCGACGTCGAGATGCTCGACGTCGCGACGCAGCAGACCGTGTGGCGGCTCACCATGAGCGCGCGCGGGCGCGGGCGCATCCCCGTGTTCGGCGGGGCGAACCGCAAGAGCTTCGGCGTGCTCACGCAGGAGGCCTGTCAGGACGCGGTACGGGCGCTCCAGCGGGAGGCGTTCTGATGCGTGCCCGGGCGTGGGTCCTCGTGGGCGCGCTCGTCGCGCTGGCCGCGAACGGCTGCGGTGGGGCGCACGTGCCGCCCCCGCCGCCGGTGGGCGCGACGAGTGCGCTGCCGCGCGTGGCGCTGCTGCCGCTCGAGAACCTGAGCGCGCGCGGCGACGCGAGCGACCGCATCGCGCGCGTGCTGGTAGGCGTGCTGGGCGAGACGCGCACCTGCCAGCCGGTGCCTCCCGGCGACGTGGACGCGGTGTTCATGGAACTGCGCATCCGCGACGCGAACGGCGTCACGCGCGACCGCGTGGCCGAGGTCGCCAGCCGGCTCGACGCGCAGTGGCTCATGGCCGGCTCGGTGCTCGAGTACGGGGCCGTGCGCACCCCCGAGGGCGAGTACCCGAGCGTGGGCGTGTCGCTGAGACTGCTGGACGCACGCGATGGTCGTACCGCATGGTCCGCGATGCGGGTGATCACGGGCCAGGACCGCGAGTCGGTGTTCGGCATGGGACGGGTGCGCAACCTCGACCAGTTGACCGAGCGACTCGCGCGCGAACTGCTCGCCGGGTTCCGCCTGCCCACCGAGGACTCGAAGACCGCCGGAGGCCCCCGATGACCCGTCGCCCCCTCGCACTCGTGCTCGCCACGCTCGTCGTCACGGGCGCGGTCGCCGCCGCGTGGGCGGCCCCCGGGGCCACCCGCCCCGCGGCCCCGGCGAAGCCCGCCGCGGCCGCGCGCCCGACCACGCCCTCCGCGCCCGCGACCACCCGGTCCGCGGGCGCGCCGCTCGTACCCGAGCGCTTCACGCTCGTGATCGGGCACCGGGCGTTCGTGGACTTCCGCGATCGCGTCGAGGTGGCACTCGACGAGGAGTTCCAGGTCGGCGACACCGACTACTCGGCCAAGGTGGTCGAGTTCCAGCCCGACTTCGCCATGGACCTCGAGTCCCGCACCGTGATGTCGCGCTCGAACGAGCCGCGCAACCCGGCCGCGCGCGTGCTGGTGTGGCGCAACGGCGCGCCCAACGACACGTCGTGGGCGTTCCTCAAGATGCCGCCGCACTTCGGGCGTCGCTCCATGCTGGCGTTCCAGCTCAAGCGCGTCACGTTCCGCAACCACGCCCCGGTCGAGGCGGACTCGGCGGCCCTCGCCGCGCCCCGCTCGTCGGCCAACCCGCACTCGGGGAGCCCGCACTGAACCGTCGCCACGGCATCGTGCGCCCGCTCGCATGGGCGCTGGGGATCGCGAGCGCGATCGTGCTCGCGGCCGTGCTGCGCCCCGTACCGCCGGCGTTGGCCGCGCCCGCGCGCACCTGCTACGACTGCCACACCGACCTGCGCAAGACCTACGCGAAGCGCACCGTGCACGAGCCGGTCGCGAAGGCCGACTGCGCGGCGTGTCACCTGAACCACGGGTTCCAGCAGCGCCTCGTGCTCAAGAAGCCGCCCGAGGAGTTGTGCTTCGACTGCCACGGCGACCTGAAGCAGCGCCCCACGCCGGCGCACGCGCACGAGGCCTACGCCAAGGGCCAGTGCTACGGCTGCCACGACTCGCACGCCAGCGATCGTCCGCACCTGCTGCGCGACGGCGGGCCCACGACCACGTGCTTCAAGTGCCACGAGAGCACCGCGCGCGAGGCCAAGCTGGCGCGCCCGCACGAGCCGTTCGCCAAGGGCGACTGCGAGAGCTGCCACGCGTCGCACGGCGGTGCCCACCCGGGCCTGCTCACCGCGACCGGCGAGGCGTTGTGCGCCAAGTGCCACGCCCCCGCGACGACCGAGGCCAAGCACGCCGGAGTGGCCCGCGGCGGACTCGCGTGCGTGGACTGCCACTCGCCGCACGCCTCGGACGCGCCCGCGCTGTCGCGCGGCGGCACGCACGCGCCGGTGGCCAAGGGCGACTGCCGCTCGTGCCACGTGCTCGAGAACGGCAAGGCCGGCAAGCGCCTCGTGGCGAGCGGCGCCACGCTGTGCGTGAGCTGCCACCGCGAGCGCGAGGGGTTGGCCGCGCTCAAGGTGCCGCACCCGCCGGCCGCCAACGGCGACTGCCTCACCTGCCACGACCCGCACCGCAGCGGTCCGGCCGGGCACCTGCTCAAGGACCCGCAGGCGAAGCTGTGCGGCAGCTGCCACGCCAAGTCGATCGCCGACGCGCAGGCCAAGGGCGCGCACCCGTCGGTGCGCAACGGCGAGTGCTCGACCTGTCACGACCCGCACGGCTCGAACCACACCGCCATGGCGCGCGCCTCCGACGGCAGCACGTGCCTGTCGTGCCACACGCAGCTGGCCGCACGGATCGCCGCCCCCAAGGGCGTGCATGCACCCGTCGCCAAGCTCGACTGCGCACGCTGCCACGCGTCGCACGGCACCGGCCGCAAGAACCAGCTGGTGAAGGACGAGGCCACGCTGTGCCTGTCGTGCCACTCGGACACGCAGCGCAAGAGCGCGGGCCACGAGCTGCACCCGCCGTTCGCGGGCGGCAACTGCAGCACCTGCCACGACCCGCACCAGTCCAACCACACCGCGCTGCTGCGCGCGCCCGCCAACGACCTGTGCGCGCGCTGCCACAACGAAGTGCCGCGCCAGCTCAAGCTGCCGCACACGCACGACCCGGTGGCCAAGGGCGACTGCGTGCGCTGCCACGGCGCGCACTCGGGCCAGGGCAAGGCGCTGCTCGCCGCGAAGCCGGTCGAGCTGTGCGGCTCGTGCCATGCCGCGGTGGCGCGCAAGGCGACCGGCGTGGGCGCGCACACCGCGGCCGCGCGCGGACAGTGCATGTCGTGCCACGACTCGCACGCCTCGAAGGAACCGGGGCTGCTCAAGGCGCGCGGGGCGGCGCTGTGCGCGAGCTGCCACGCCGACGTGGGGCGCGACGCCGCGCACCCGCACGACCCCGTGGCCAAGGGCGACTGTCTCACCTGCCACGACCCGCACGGCGGTGTCGCGGCCGGGGCGCTCGTGAAGCCCGCCGATCGGTTGTGCGCCGACTGCCACCTGCCGACGGACTCCAAGCTGCGCGCCGCGCATCCGGGCGCCGACCTCGAGGCCGGACGCTGCCTGTCGTGCCACGCGCCGCACGGCTCGTCGTCGCCGGCCCTGGTGTCGGCGCACACGCACCCGGGGTTCGGGGACCGCGACTGCAAGCGCTGCCACACGCCCGGGCCTGCACCTGCGCGCGCCACGCTGATCGCACCCGAGCGTGAGCTGTGCGTGCGCTGCCACTCCACCGCGAAGCCGCGCGACGCCGAGTCCAGGGTGCACGACCCCGTGGCCAAGGGCGACTGCGCGTCGTGCCACAGCTCGCACGCCTCGCCGCGCAAGGGCCTGCTCGCCGCGACCGAGGGGCAGTTGTGCGCGCGCTGCCACAGCGCGGTGGCCGAGGAGGCGCACCTGCCGCACGGGCACGACCCGGTGGCGAAGGGTGACTGCCGCGCCTGCCACGACCCGCACCAGTCCAACCAGCGCGCGCTGCTGAAGGGCCGCACGGGCGACCTGTGCCTGTCGTGCCACAAGGACCTGGCGCAGAAGCTCGCGACCGGCACGCCGCACGCGCCCGCCGGACGCGGGCTGTGCCTGACCTGCCATGCACCGCACGGCGCGGCCAACGCCGGCATGCTCAAGCGCGAGGGCGGCGCGATGTGCGCGGTCTGCCACGACGTGCAGAAGCCCGAGATGGTCGCCAAGCACCCGGGTCAGGCGCTCGCGACGGTGAACTGCGTGAGCTGTCACGACCCGCACGTGGCGGCGAAGGGCAAGACGAACCTGATCCGGCCGTTCCCGCACCTGCCGTTCGCGCGCGGCGAGTGCACGAGCTGCCACACCGCGAAGGGCGAACGCACGCTGGTGGCGAAGGGCGCCGACCTGTGCGCGAAGTGCCACAAGGACTCGCGTGCGTTCACGGCCAAGGCGTCGAAGCACCCGCCCATGCACGAGGGCGCGCAGTGCCTGTCGTGCCACGAGCCGCACGCGGGCAACGCCGCAGGTCTGCTCAAGAAGGGTGGCGACGCGTTGTGCGTGAGCTGCCACCCGGCCGCGGTCGGCGAGGGCCGTGTGAAGCACAAGGCGCTCGAGAAGGGTTGCGCCTCGTGCCACGACGCGCATGGTGGGACGGGCCCGTCGCTCATGAAGGCGAAGGACGAGTCCGAGATGTGCCGCAAGTGCCACACCGACCTGCGCACGCACTACCATCCCACGCAGAGCACGCGCCCCGATCCGCGCACGGGTCAGCCGATGCGCTGCAGCAGCTGCCACCGGCCGCACAGCTCGGACCTGCCGGGCCTGCTCACGCACGACCCGAAGCGCGAACTGTGCGTGCAGTGCCACGACCCGTCCATGGCGCCCAAGCACTGATCGGAGACGAGCCGCGAACGGCCGCCGCGCGATTGGGTGCGGCGGCCGTTCGGCTACAGGAGTCCGGCGGCGGGCCTCGATGCGACGGCGCGCCTACGCGAGGCCGGCGGCGGCGCGCCTACGCGAGTCCGGCGGCGGCGCGCCTACGCGAGTCCGGCGGCGGCACGGCTACGCGAGTCCGGAGGCGGCGCGGCTACGCGAGTCCGACGGCGGCGCGGCTACGCGAGTCCGGCGGCCTCTCGGCGGCGGGCGTCGAGGCGACGGCGCGCCTCGTGCTGCACGACCTCGAGCATACCGATGAGCCCCTGCCCCTTACCCATGGACAGGTCGCGCCCGAAGACGTCGAACACCACGTCCTTCGGCACGCGCACGACCTGCTCGAGCGGCTGGCCCGAGAGCGCCTCGTCGAGCAGCACGGCCCACGCCTTGG
>JBJTRI010000095.1:0-6470 GCA_046076045.1 bacterium | reverse complement strand
AAGTGATCGGCGATCGCGGCGACGTCCTCGCGGCGGTGTCGCAGCGGCGGCACGACGATCTCGACGACCTTGAGGCGGAAGTACAGGTCCCGCCGGAACGAACCGGCTGCGACGGCCTCCTCGAGATTGCGATTGGTCGCGGCGATCAGCCGCGCGTCGAAGCTGACCGGGCGCGTCGTTCCTAGCGGCAGAAACTCACGCTCCTGCAGGGCCCGCAGCAGCTTGACCTGCGTGGCGAGCGGCATCTCACCGACCTCGTCGAGGAAGAACGTGCCGCCCTCGGCGACCGTGAACAGGCCGGGCGTGTCCTTCACCGCACCGGTGAACGAGCCCTTCACGTGCCCGAACAGGTTCGACTCGAGCAGGTCGCGCGGGATCGCACCGCAGTTGATGCTCACGAACGGGCCGCTGTTGCGGCGGCTGCGGTAGTGGATCTCGCGGGCGATGAGCTCCTTGCCCGTGCCCGACTCGCCCTGGATGAGGATCGTCGCCTCGCTGTCGGCGACCTTGTCCACCATCTTGAAGACGCGGACCATCTCCTCGGAGGAGCCGATGATCGACTTCTCCTCGTGGCCCTTCTTGAGCTCACGCTTGAGGAACTGGTTCTCGTTCTTGACCTTGCGGATCTCGAGCGCGTTGCGCACGGCGAGACGGATCTCGTCGTTCTTCGCGTTCTTGAGCAGGTACTGGAACGCGCCCAGGTTCACGGCGTCGATCGCCGACTGCTGCGAGGCGAAGGCCGTCATGAGCACGACCGGGATGTTCGGGTCGAACTTCTTGATGGCCTGCAGCACCTGGATGCCGTCCATCCCGGGCATCTTGATGTCCGAGAGCACGACGTCGAAGGGCTCCATGCGAATCTTGTCCAGGGCCTCCCGGCCACTGTTCACCGTCGTGACCTGGTAGCCCTCCTTGCGCAGCACGATACCCAGGAACTGGGTCATGCTCTGTTCGTCATCCACCACCAGGATCTTCTCGGCCGCCATGGCGATCACCTCGTTTTGAGCAGGAAGGAACGGATCACGCAGCTTGCGCCAGGGAGACCGGCCGTGCGGGCAGCTGCACCCGAGCGGTCGTTCCCTGACCGGCCACGCTCTCCAGGGTCAGGACGCCACCGTGGCGCTCGACGATCCGATGTGCGATCGCGAGACCCAGGCCCGTCCCTCCCCGCTTCGTCGTGAAGAAGGGTTCCCCGACGCGACCCTTGTCGTCCGCCGGGATACCGGGACCCTCGTCCCGGAATTCCACTGCCACCTGATCGACCCCGCGCGCCACCCACGTGACGCGGAGCGTGCCGCGCTCCGTCATCGCCTCGAGGGCGTTGGCTGCGAGGTTCAACCACACCTGACGCATCTGCTCCGTGTCCATCGCGACCCGTGCGCCGTCGGGTCCGGGGACGAACTCCACCTCGACGCCCGGCGCGCGCCGGGGGTCGTGCCGCAGGTCGTTCACCAACGACCGCAGCTCCTCCTCCAGGTCCACGGGGGCGAGCACGAGGTCGCGCTCCCGCGAGTAGCTGAGCAGGTCGGTCACGAACTTGTTGAGCCGCCCGGACTCGCGGGCGACGAGGTCCATGAGTTCGGCCGATTCGCCCTCGAGCTTGAGCTCCCGCTGCAGCACCTCGACCGAGCCGCTGATGGGCTTGAGGCCGTTGCGCAGCTCGTGCGCGATACCGGCCGCGAGCGCACCGATCTCGGCCAACGTCTCGTTGCGACGCGCGCGCCGCTCCATGTCGCGCACCGCGGTCAGGTCCTGGAACACCGCCACCACACCCGTCAGACGGCCCTCGTGCTCGAGCACGTTGGTCGAGATGCCGAGCGGCAGGGTGCGCCCCTCGAGGGCCACGACCTCGACCTCGGCGCGCGCGCGACTGCGGCGCGTGCGGTGCGACTCCATGACGAGGTCACGCAGCGGCGCGAGCCGCAGCGGCAGGGTCTGCACGAACGGTCGCCCCTGCACCGCGCCGGCCTCGACCCCCAACACGTTCGCGGCCGCGGGATTGAGGTAGCCGACGCGCCCGTCCCCGTCCACCGTGAGGATGCCCGTGGCGAGGTGGCGAAGGATGGCGTCATGGTCGAGACGCACGCGATCGAGCTCGTTGCGCGTCTCGGCGAGGTCGCCTGCCGCACGACGCGCACGCGCCCCGAGCAGACCCGCCAGCACACCCATGATGGCGAGGAACGCCGCCACGAGTTCCGCGGCCACCAGAGAGTCGAACGACGCCCCGATCGGCGAGGCCAGGCGCGGCAGCCACGCGAACGCGGCCAGCGCGGCGAGCGCAGTCCCGAGACCGCCGGCGAGCCCGCCCAGCAGACCGCCGGCCACCACCACGAGACCGTAGAACATCACGAACTGGCTGCCCCGACCGCCCGTGTAAGTGGCGAGCCACGTCACGAACGCGAGGTCCACCACCAACTGGATCGCCCACTGCAGCGTCGGCCGGCCCAGGAAGCGGGCGGCTAGCGCCCACGCCAGCGACACCGCCACGACCGCCATCATGGCCGCCGTGAGGAACGCGAGCGGGTGATCGAGCAGCTCGGGACGCAACAGCAATCCGGCGGGCAGCGCGACCGACGCCACGAGCAGACGCCCGAGGACGAGCGGCCGCAGCGCGGCCCACGCACCACGCCCGACGGAGCGCTCCGAGGAGCGGTCCATCGCGGGCGCGGTCATGCCGGAAGCGAGGGTCACGTCAGTTGCCCCCCGCCACGACGTTGATGAGCTTGAACATGGGCAGGTACATGGCCACGACCATGCCGCCGACGATGCCGCCCATGACGACGATCATGACCGGCTCGATGATCGAGGTGAGCGTGTCCACCGCCGTGTCCACCTCGGCCTCGTAGAACGCCGCGATCTTGGTGAGCATCTCGTCCAGCGCGCCGGTCTGCTCGCCAACCGCGATCATCTGCGTGACCATGGGCGGGAACACTCCGGAGGCCTTGAGCGGCGCGGACACCGTCTCGCCCTCGCGGATCGAGGCGCGCGCGTTCATGATCGCCTCGGCGATGACCTTGTTGCCGGCCGTGCGGGCCGTGATCTCGAGGCCCGCCAGGATGGGCACACCGGACGCGATGAGCGTGCCGAGCGTGCGCGTGAAGCGCGCGACCGCTCCCTTCAGCAGGACGTCCCCCAGCACCGGCATGCGGATGAGCAATCCGTCGATGCGACGCTGACCGTCCTCGGTGGCGTAGTAGCGCTTCAGGGCCACGGCGCCGACCACGATTCCCAGCACGCCGGCCCACCACCAGTTCACGAGCACGTCGGACATGATGAGCACGATCTTCGTGGGCAGCGGCAGCTCGCCACCGAAGTCCGTGAACATCTTGGCGAACGTCGGGATGATGAAGATGAGCATGAACGCCGTGGCCCCCATCGCGACCGACAGCACGACGGCCGGGTATACCATGGCGCTCTGGACCTTGCGCTTCAGCGCGTCGGCCTTCTCGATGTAGGTCGCCAGACGCATGAGGATCTCGTCCAGCACACCACCGGCCTCACCGGCCGCGACCATGTTGCGGAACAGGTCGTCGAACACGTTCTTGTGGTGACCGAGCGCGTCGGACAGCGTCGAGCCGGCCTCGACCTCGCGGGTCGTGTCCGAGATGACCTTGCCGAACGCCGGCTTGCTCGCCTGCTTGGCGAGGATGTCGAGGCACTGCACGAGCGGCAGACCCGCCGAGATCATGGTGGCGAACTGGCGCGTGAAGATCGCGAGGTCCTTGGTGGACACGCCGGGGCCGCCGAACTTGGGCAGCGCCAGACCGGCCGACTTGGGCCGGAGCGACGTCACGAGGATGCGCTTCTTGCGCAGGACCTCGAGCGCCTCCTCCTGCCGACCGACCTCGATCTCGCCCGTCTGGGCCTCCCCGGCGAGCGTACGACCCTTCCAGATGTAGACCGCCATCGTCCGTATCCTCCGTTCAGGCCGCCGACCGCAGGACCTTCTGGAGCATGCCTTCCAGCTCCACTCGGTCCGTGCTGCGGTCCATGGCGTCCTCGGGGGTGAGCTGCCGGTCCAGGACGGCCTGCAGCAGCGCCTGGTTCATGGTCTGCATCCCGAACTTCTGCCCCGCCTGCATGAGGCTGTAGATCTGGTGCGTCTTGGCCTCGCGGATGACGGCCTTGATGGCCGGCGTGCAGACCAGCACCTCGGCGCACATGATGCGGCCCGTCCCGCGGCTGCGCGGGATGAGCTGCTGCGTCACGACACCCTCGAGCACGAACGAGAGCTGGGTGAGGATCTGCTTCTGCTGGTCGGCCGGGAACACGTCCACGATGCGGTTGACCGCCTCGTAGGTGGAGTTCGTGTGCAGCGTCGCGAACACCATGTGGCCGGTCTCGGCGATGGTGAGCGCCGCCTCGATCGTCTCGAGGTCGCGCATCTCACCGATCAGGATGATGTCCGGGTCCTGACGCAGCACGTACTTGAGCGCGTTCGGGAACGACGCCGTGTCGGCGCCGACCTCGCGCTGGTTCACGATGCACTTCTTGTGGGTGTGGATGTACTCGACCGGGTCCTCGATCGTCATGATGTGCGCCTGACGGGTCGCGTTGATGCGGTCGAGCATCGAGGCCAGCGTGGTGGACTTGCCCGAGCCGGTCGGCCCGGTGATGAGCACCAGCCCCTTGTGGCGGTTCGTGAAATCCCGCACCACCGGCGGCAGGCCCAGCTTCTCGAGTGCCAGGATCTCGTAGGGGATCTGGCGGATCGCCATGGAGACCACGCCGCGCTGCAGGAAGACGTTGGCGCGGAAGCGCGACAGGTTCTTGACCCCGAACGAGAAGTCGAGCTCCTTGGTGGTCTCGAAGCGCTTGCGCTGCTCGTCCGAGAGCACGCTGTAGGCCAGCCCAATGCACCGCTCGGGCGTCAGGATCTCGTGCTCGGTCGGCGTGATGGCGCCGTCGATGCGCATCTCGGGCGGCACGCCCGCCGTCAGGTGCAGGTCGGAGGCCTTCCGCTGCACCATCTCCTCGAGCAGTTGCCGAAGGGTCAGTTCCGCCATGGTGTCCTCGCTCCCCCGTGTGGCGCCGATCACAGCTTGTCGGCCGCCGTCTCCTTGAGCACCTCTTCCACCGAGGTGATCCCCCGCTTCAGCTTCATGAGCGCGTCCCGGCGCAACGTCAGCATCCCGCCCTGCACCGCCAACCGCTTGATCTCGATGGCCGACGCGCGCTGCAGGATGAGGTCGCGCAGTTCGGGCGTGATGGCCATGACCTCGTACACGCCGGCGCGGCCGCGGTGCCCGGTGCCGTTGCACTCGGGGCAGCCGGCGCCCTGCAAGATCGTGGCCCCGGCGAGGTCCGCACGGTCGAGCTGCAGCTCCTCGAGCACCTCGTCGGAGAGCTCGACCGGGTGCTTGCAGTGCACACAGACCTTGCGGACGAGTCGCTGGGCCAGGATGAGGTTGAGCGACGAGGCCACGAGGAACGGCTCGATCCCCATGTCCACGAGACGGCCGATCGCGCTCGGGGCGTCGTTCGTGTGCAGCGTCGAGAGCACGAGGTGGCCGGTGAGCGCGGCCTTGGTGGCGATCGACGCGGTGTCGATGTCACGGATCTCGCCGACCATGATGATGTTCGGGTCCTGGCGCAGGAACGCCTTGAGGGCCGAGGCGAACGACAGCCCGACCGAGTCGTTCACGAGCACCTGGTTGATGCCGTCGAGGTTGTACTCGACCGGGTCCTCGGCGGTCATGACGTTGACCGCGGGCTGGTTCACGCGCGACAGCGCGGAGTACAGCGTCGTGGTCTTGCCCGACCCGGTCGGACCGGTCACGAGCACCATGCCGTAGGGGTTGAGGATCGCGGCGAGGAACGCCTTCATGGCCTCGGGCTCGAAGCCGAGCTTCTCCAGGTCGATGTTGAGGTTCGACTTGTCGAGGATTCGCATGACGATCTTCTCGCCGAAGATCGTGGGCAGCGAGTTCACGCGCAGGTCGATCGTGCGATTGAGCACCTTGATCTTGATGCGACCGTCCTGCGGCACGCGACGTTCGGCGATGTCGAGGTCGGCCATGATCTTGATCCGGGAGGTGACCGACGGAATCAGGTTGCGCGGCAGCTGCTCCACCACTCGCAGCACCCCATCCTGGCGAAAGCGGATCACAAGGCCGCTGTCCTGCGGTTCGAGGTGGATGTCACTGGCGCCGGTGGTGACCGCTTCGATCAGCAGGCGATCGACCAGGCTGAGCACCGGCGATTCCTTGTCCCGCCGCCCGCTGGCCTGCTCGAGTTCGTCGGCCGAGCCGCTTTCCTGATCCAGCGCAAGCCCGGCGGCGCTCAGATCCAGGCCACTGAAAATCGAGGTTTCCCACTCGCTGCTGCTGGTTTGCATCCGCACCCGGGGCAGGCGGGCGGATCCCGCCATTTGTACAACCATTTTGCGGTGTGGATGCAGCGGATGCACGGCTTGATGGGCGAACGCTGCCAACGCCGTGGCGGCGGGCGCGGGAGGTGCGGGCTTCCGC
>JBJTRI010000094.1:0-21344 GCA_046076045.1 bacterium | reverse complement strand
TCGAGCAGCTTGGACGCCAGTTGCCCCGAGAGCAGCCTCAGGGTGCCGCGCAGCACCGTGAGCCCGCGTCCTCCGCCCGCGTGGGGCCGCTCAGCGGGCGACATGCGACCTCGCAGGTGCGCGCCCGGACCGCGCCAAGGGACGGCGCGGAGCGGGTGCGGCGGTAGGACGGCACGGGAGCGGACGCGGCATGAGGGGACCCCAGTGGACCGAGGGTGGCGGGTTCCCGGGGGGTATCGGCCACGGTCGGCCCGGGGTGAAGTGCGGAATGCACGGTCGCACCGGGGCCCTGCGGAGGCCGGGGCCGCCCACTACCCGGGGCGGAGGGGGCCCTAGGGGGCATGAGGAAGGCCCATCCAGGAGCCCTGAGGATGCGTCCGTCCCAAGGCCATGAAGTAGGCCCCTGCGGGGGCCATGAAAAGAGCTCCGGCCCCTGACGGGGCCGGAGCAGGAACGATCGGTCTCGGTGGCGCTGGGTTCCCCACTCGGGGGAGCCGACGCCAGAGCGTCCGGAGTTCCCCTACGAGGACGCCACCTCCACCGAAGCCATAAGACGACTATCCAATGGATCACCTCCTTCTCGGGGCCACCACGTTGCGGGAGGACCCAACCTCCCCGAGGACGCGAGCCGCCCGAGCCCGCACTCCCCGCGCACGGATCACCGTGCGAACGGACGCAACACGAGAATGATGCGCCCATCGAGGGGCGCGAGTCAACGGCGGAAGTGCGCACGCCCGCCGCCTCAGGCGATGCGGTTGCGCTGCAGCACCTTCTCGGGCACGGGCTTGAGACGCGAGATGAGCCCGACCATCGCGAGCAGCTTGAGCCCGTAGTACGTGAGGTCCACCTCCCACCAGTAGAAGCCCTGCCGCGCCGACGCCGGGTAGTGGTGGTGGTTGTTGTGCCAGCCCTCGCCGAGCGTGAGGATCGCGAGGAACCAGTTGTTGCGGCTGTCGTCCCCCGTGTCGAACCGGCGCGAACCGTAGACGTGCGACAGCGAGTTGATGGTGTAGGTGGCGTGGTAGAGCACCACGGTGCTCACCACGAAGCCCCACACGAACATCTGCCCCATCGAGGTGCCGAGTTCGGGATGCGCGCGCTCGAGCCACGCCCCCCACGCCAGCACGATCGCCGCGAGCAGAGCGGGGCCGACGAGGTCGAAGCGGTCGATGAAGCGCAGCTCGGGGTAGCGCATCCAGTCGCGCACCAGCCGGTCGCGCGTCGGCGTGCCCGTGCGGGTGAGGAACCAACCCACGTGCGACCACCAGAAGCCGTGCTGGCTCGGCGAGTGCGCATCGCCGTGCTCGTCGGAGTGCCGGTGGTGGTAGCGGTGGTGGGCGGCCCACCACAGCGGGCCGCGCTGGATGGCCATGCTGCCGGTGAGCGCCATGACGAACTGGAACGCGCGCCCGGCGGTGAAGGTGCGGTGCGAGAAGTAGCGGTGGTAGAAGCCGGTGATGGCGAACATGCGCAGCACGTAGAGCGCGACGCAGGTCCACACCGCGGCCGGCGACCACCCCACCCACGCCACGGCGAACACGCCCACATGCATGAGCACGAACGGGATGCAGCCCTGCCAGTGGATCGGCTCGGGTGGGATGGCGACGGGCTCGAGGTGCGCGGCGGCGTCGTGCGCCTCGCGCGCGGGCTCGATGGTGGGCTCGACGGGCGTGGTGGTCATGGGGTCCTTCGCGGGGATGCGGCACGGGCGCGCTGCGGAGCGCGCGGGGACGACGAGGGATGCGAGCCTAGCGACTCGCTCGGTGGCGCGGCAAGACGAGTGTGCGGTCTCAGGCGAGCAGGTCGGCGACGTGCTTGCGCAACTCGGGCACACCGGTGCCCTTGGCCGCGCTCACCCACGCCACCTGCGACGGGTCCTGCCCCAGGTCGGCCGCGATGCGCGCGAGCTGGTGGCCGTGGCGGCTGCGACCGATCTTGTCGGTCTTGTTCGCGACCACGAGGAACGGCACGCGCACCGACGCGAGCCACTCGACCATGGTGCGATCGAGCGGGGTGGCACCGATCTCGGCGTCCACCAGCACGAACACGGTGCGCAGCGTGCGCCGCTTCGTGAGGTAGCCCTCGATCATGGCCTGCCAACCCGAACGCACGCGCCCGGGGGCGGCGGCGAACCCGTAGCCCGGCAGGTCCACGATCCAACGGTCGGGCGCGGCCTCGAACACGTTGATGAGCTGCGTGCGCCCCGGCGTGCGCGAGACGCGCGCCAACTCCTTGCGCCCGGTGACCGCGTTGAGGAGCGAGCTCTTCCCCACGTTGGAGCGCCCCACGAACGCCACCTCGCCCACGCAAGGTGGCAACTCGGAGACGCGTGTGGCCGACATCAGGAACCGGAGTGCGGGGAAGGGATTCGCCATGGACGGCAGTCTAGCCGGGCGCGGGCCCGGCGACGAACCGCAGGTCACTCGGCGGTGGGATCGTCCTTGCCGACGCCGTAGCGATCGAGCCAGTTGGTGAGCGTCTGGTAGCTCGGCAGCCCCACCAGGCGGGCGGCGTGGCTCTTGTTGCCGTTGGCCTCGCGCATCGCGCGCGCGAGGTAGTGGCGGGCCACCTCGTCCAGCAACTCGGGCAGGCTGAAGCCGTCGCCCACCGTCCGGTCGAGCACCCCATCGCCCTGCGGCCGTCCCGACGGCGTGATGGCGTCGCGCATGTCCTCGGGCGAGATCGTGTCGCTGGAGCTCCACAGTACGGCGCGGCGGAGCGTGTTGTAGAGCTCGCGCACGTTGCCCGGCCACGCGTGCGAGAGCAGCACGGTGCGCGCGCCCGGCGACAGGCGGCGCGGCACGAAGCCGTGGTCGTCGTGGTTCTCGCCGTTCACCACCTCGAGCAGGTGGTCGGCGAGCAGCCCCACGTCGCCCGTGCGCTTGCGCAGCGGCGGCAGGTGCAGCACCGCGACCGCGAGTCGGTAGTACAGGTCCTCGCGGAACCGACCGTCCGCGATGCCCGCCGCGAGGTCGCGGTTGGTGGCCGCGACCACGCGCACGTCGGTGCGGGTGGCGGCGGTGGACCCGACGCGGATGACCTCACCCTCCTGCAGCACGCGCAGCAGCTTGACCTGCGCGGGCCCGGGCAACTCCCCGACCTCGTCGAGGAACAGCGTGCCACCGTTGGCCGCCTCGAAGTACCCCATGCGGCTCATGATGGCGCCCGTGAAGGCGCCCTTCTCGTGCCCGAACAGCTCGGACTCCACGAGCTCGGACGGGATGGCGCCGCAGTTCACCGCCACGAACGGCCGCTCGCGGCGCGGGCTCGCACGGTGGATGGCTCGCGCGAGCAGTTCCTTGCCCGTACCGGACTCGCCCTGTAGCAGCACGGGCACCGACCGGGTGGCGACGCGGCGGGCCATCGAGACGAGGCGCCGCATGGGCGCGCTGCGGTGCACGATGTGATCGAACTCGGGCGCCTCGGGGGGCAGCCCGTCCCCGAAACGGTCGGCGCGGTCCTCGAGGTGGATCCGCAGGTTGGGCACGAAGTCGGCCGACATCTCGAAGGGGACGGAGGCGATGCGCACGCCCTTCTCGCGCGACGACTCCAGGAGTTCGGCCGGGAAGCGCGTCTTGGCGAGGATGATCCAGATCGCGGCCATGGCCGGCGTGCCGGGGCTCAGGTGGAACGTGAGCGCGGGCTGCGACGGTTCGCTCTTGAGTACCGACCCGACCACCTGCACGGCGGCGTTGTGGATCTCGGCGAACTCGGTCGGACTCGTGAGCGGGATGTGCTCGAGCTCGACGGTCGCCGTGGTGCGCGCGCGCAACCAGCGGACGTAGGACTCCGACGACTCACGCGGGAAGTTGGACAACAGCACGGCGCGGCGGAACCGGCCGCTGGCGAGCGCCTGCGCGATGGGACCCTGCCCCGCGCCCGCCTCGTCCTCGACCGCCCGCAGATCCGCACTACCCACCCACGCCACCAGCACCCGGTCACTCACGAGGCGCAATATACATATTCGGTTTGCGAATTGCACATCACATCCGGGCCGGTTCACATATGCGGTTGAGGCCGTCGCACCGACCACAGCACGGGGCTCCACCCATATGACATTACCCACGTGGCTTGGGGCTTCGGGCTCGGGGCTCGGAGAGCCCCTGATCGTGCGTCGAGGATCGTCGCGAACGGCCAGAGCCCTCGCTCCGGGTCAGGGAACGGCCTCGACCTCGCCATCGGGTATACCCAATCGGACTGTCGACTTCCCGCCCCAGCGCGCTCGCCCGCTACAACTCGTAAGCAGTGCCGTAGGAGATTTCCGACCCACACCGACACTTCGTTCGGCGGATCCGACGGGACAGAGCGGACGCTCGCACGATCCGCCCATCGAACGGCCGATACCACGCTCGCCCCATACGCACCACCAACGACTTGTGATGGGAATCAGGATAGTAGCGAGGACGTGGCGGTTCTCGGGTTCACGACGGGACGACCCATGGGCGGACGGAATCCCGCCTCAGCGCGACGACCACTGCACGGTGAACAGCAGCGTGTCGGGCCGGACGCGCAGGATGCCGAGCTGCGCCGAGGCGCGCGAGTAGGCGACGTAGTACCACTTCTCGCGCGGGATCTTGTGGTCCGGGTTCATGTCGTCCACCACCAGCACGCTCGGCCACTCCGACCCCTGGGCCTTGTGCACGGTGAGCGCGTAGCCCCACTCGGCGCGCAGCACGCTGCTGGCCGGCCCCGAGATGTGCTCGGTGAACACCACGCCGCCGCGGATCTGCTCGCCGGCGAGCATCTGCGACGACACCGTCCATGCCTGCGACTCCGAACGACGCCCCTCGGGATGGGCCTGCACCACGTACTCGAGCAGGCCGGGCTCGTCGGTGCGCACCTGCGTGGTGCCGAGGTACTTCTCGACCACGAGCCGCTCCCCGTTGGCGAGCCGCGTCTTGGACTTGGGGTGCCGATAGTTCTCGTTCGAGACCAGGATCTCGCCCGCCTTCGGCACGAAGTCGGTGGGGTGCTGCATGTGGCTACGCTTGCGGCGCACGTACTCGTTGATCGCGACGCGCAGCGAGTTGCGCTGCACCAGCACCACGTCCGAGCGGTCCACGAGTTCGTCCAACTGATCGACGCCGAAGTGGCCCTCGGCCTCGGACAGGCACAGCACGTGGCCGTCGGGACTCACCCCGTACTCGGGCTGCCGTCCCTGCCGAACCGCATTGGCGACCGACAGCACCGACGACTCGGTGTCCTGCCGGTGCACGGTCTCGAGCCGGGCATCGGGCCGATCGAGCACACCGGCGGTGCCGTACTCCGACTCGGACTGCCCCTCCTCGACGACCGGCGGCAGCTGGTCGGCGTCCCCGATGAACAGCACGCGGTGGTAGGTCGAGAGCTGCTGACGGTCGCGCTGCGTGACCATCGAGGCCTCATCCACCACGACCAGCCGCAACTTGGGGTCGGTCGGCTTCGGCCCCTTCGAGATGAACTCGACGTCCTGTCCCCGGTAGCCGCTCATCTCGTACTTCCATAGGAACGAAGCGAGCGTGCGCGCGCGTGCGCGCCAGCCGCGCGGCAGACGCTGCTTGAGCGCCTCGACCGCCTTGCCCGTGGGCGCGACCATGACGAGTTGGTCGGGCTGCAGGTTGAGCTTCTCGATGATGGCGCTGACCACGGTGGTCTTGCCACTGCCCGCAGGCCCGGTGATGGCGAACTCCGAGGACGCGCGGCCGGGCGCACGGAACCAGGCGATGGCACCATCCACCGCGACCCGCTGGTCGGGCGAGAGCTGGTCGAGCTCGATCTCGGCGCGCACCTTCGGCACCTTGGTGCGACGCGGCGGGAGCTGGAACGGCGGATCCTCGACGCGCGGCGGACGCGGCGGCTCGGGTCGCGGCTCGCGCGGCGCGGCCGGCTCTGCCACACCCTCGACCGACCCGGGCTCACCGACCTGCTGTGCGCCCCCAGCCCCGCTGGCCGCGGGGGCATCGCCCAGGTAGAGGCGATCGAGCACCCAGTCCCCCAGCTGCTTGAGCTGCGCGTGATCCTGCGTCCGGCCGAAACGCTGGACCAGACGCGAGGCGGCATCGAGGAAGTCCTCGACCGTCTCGAGGCGCATGTAGTGCAACTGGCCACGCTCGGTCTTGTCCTTGTGCGAGAGCTTGTTGCGGTACTGCCGGACGCGCTTGACGTCGTACTCGTTGAGGTTGAACTCCGAGCCGACCGCCGACAGCAACTGGCAGATCGGCACGACGTCGCGCACCCCGCGCTCGACGGCCGAACGCGACGAGATCGTGAAGTGCTCGTTCTCGTTCATGGCGAGGTCGAGCAACTGCGTCTGCCGCGGGACCGGATGCCGTGCCCACCACCCCTCGAACGCGATGCAGAACACCTTGAGCACGCGCTCCATGGTTCCCGCAACGACGTCCTCGATCTCATCGGGAATGCCGGGGGACTGCACGGGTTGCCTCCGGAGGCGCAGGGGGGGAACGGAAGCGTCGGTACGGGCACCGACGGGGCCGAGCGAGGGCGCAATATAGAACAATCCCACCCCGCCGCAGCGAGCCTTGAAGAACCCGATGAACGACTCTCAGCAGGCTCGAGGACGCAAGGCTTCTTGTGCGCCACAAGATTCCTTGTGTGCCCGTCGACTCGCGGCCGAGCCGAATCACGCTAACTCGTTGCGGTTGAGACGAAAAGGGATTGGCACGCCGGCTGCAATGGACGGATTCCTGAATCACACGAGGAAGCCGCTTCGCGTCCGCAGCCCGCCTCTAAGCGGCGCCTCCTCCCCCCGGATCGCGTCACCGTCGCGCCCTACCGGCGCATCAGCGACGACGGAGATGGGGGTCGGCCCGGGTCGAGGAGCCCCGGCGCCGGACGGTCAGTACCGTCCTTCGCTTGCCTAGGGGGTGAGCTGGGACGGATGTCCGGCGTCGGCTTCACGCCCCGGGCGTTCCATTCCCGGAACGACTCGCACGAGCGGCACTCGGCACGCTCCCACCCGCACGCAGCTCACATCGGAGGACTCGCCATGCCGCACGACGACCGCGGGGACCACGGCCCCGATGTGCTCGCGGAGGAGTTCGCTCGCGAGATGCAGCGTCTGTACGAGGAACCCGAGCGGGTCCACGGCTACAACGCCACCGACCTGCTCCACATGATGGAGGAGTGTGGCCCGGTGGAAGCGGCCCGCCGCCTGGCCCTCGACCCCAAGCACAGCGACGGACTCACGCAGCTCTGGGAGTTGGCCGCGCTCCACTACAGCGTCGAGGCGGTCCTGTTGCGTCCCAAGTGGCGCGCGCTCTTCGACGCCGGCGTGCGGAAGGCCGCTCGCACGAGACTCCAGCACCTCGACTACCGCGAACCGGAGTGGGACGAGGGGTGAGGCGCGGGCGGATCCACTGCACACGCGAGGGGCTCGCCGCGCGCCGAGCGGCTCAGCCCACCCCCACGAACACACGAAGGCCCGCGCGGTCGCGCCGTGCGGGCCTTCGTGCTGCTGATGAGTATGGAGGCGGCACCCGGATTCGAACCGGGGAATAAGGGATTTGCAGTCCCTCGCCTTACCACTTGGCCATGCCGCCCCTAAGTGAAGTCGGGCGCGGATTCTAGCGCACGCACGGGGTGGATTCCAGTACCGCGGGGTGCGTGAGCGTGCGCGTCATCGGGAGCCTCACATACGCGCTCGGCACGGTCGCAGCCCAACCCGACCCGTTCCAGTGCCGCCCGCCACCGGCTCGCACTCCGGGGCGCACTCCCCTATCCTGCGCCGACGCCCGACCACAGGCCCCTCATCCGGTTGACCGACCAGCCTCGAAGCGGACGGAGAGCACACTCCCACCCCCGTGGGAGCCCACCCCAAGAACCGTCCGCCCGCTCGTCGCGAGGCGGCCTCGTCCCCCGGAGCCCCCCATGTCGCGTCGTGTCCTCGCCGTGCTGCTCCTGCTCGCACTCGCCGCCCCCACCGCCCACGCGCAGTCGTACTCGCGAGCCGGCACCACCGACGTCACGCTGCTCGGCGGCTGGCAGTACTGGGGCACCAAGTCGGTGTACGGCGCACTCGGCTACCTGCAGGGCGACCTGCACCTGAATGCCGACGTCAACTACGGCGCCGAGATCACCCAGCACATCAGCCCCTACAAGGCGGTGCAGCTGTCCTACACCTATCAGGCCACCGACCTCGTGCTGCAGGGCAGCTCGGCGGGCCGTACCCTCACGGTCGCGCCCACCTCGGTGCAGTACGTCCAGGCCTACGCGGTGCGCACCATTCCGAAGGGCAACGGCCTCTCGGCCTTCGTCAAGGGTGGCCTCGGAGCGGCGGTGTACTCGCCCGAGTCCTACGAGTCCGTGTGGCGGTTCTCGGTCGGCATGGGCCTCGGTGTGGAGAAGCGCCTGAACGAGCGCGTCGCGGTGAAGCTCACGCAGCGCCTGCTGTTCCCGATCCAGTACACGACCGGCGGCTTCTACTTCGGCAGCGGCGGCTCGGGCATCGCGGTGAGCGGCGGCAGCACGGTCATCCAGGGCGACACCTCGCTCGGCCTCACCTTCCAGTTGGGTCGTTGATGACGCGGGCACGCCACCGCTGACGGCGGCGGCGTGCCGCTCACACCCGACCGCTCCCCCACGCGAGCCGCTCCATGCGGCTCCGCATCGTCCGGCCCCGTCATGGTCCCGGACGCGACTCGGCCCCGCAGGAGGTCCTCTCCATGCATTCCCCGACGCACCGCTTCCTCCCCTGGCTCCTCGCACTGATCACCGTGTTCGCCGTGGCCCGCCCCGTGAGCGCGCAGACCGCGTGGCCGCGCGAGTTCACGAGCGACCAGGGCACGCTCACGGTGTACCAGCCGCAGCCCGAGTCGTTCGAGGGCAATCAGCTCAAGGCGCGGGCCGCCGCGTCGTTCCTGCGCAAGACCGACAAGGAACCGACCTTCGGCGTGTTCTGGCTCACGGGCCGCGTGGATGTGGACGGGGCGTCGAACCAGGCCCTGCTCCGCGACATCGTCGTGACCGACGTGCACTGGCCCGAGGGCACCCCCGAGCATCAGGACAAGGTGGCGAAGTTCATCGCCTCGCTGGCCCCGACCGTGGGCATCCCGTTCTCGCTCGACCGTCTCAAGGCGAGTCTGGCCACGGCCAACCTGCAGCAGCAGCGCACCGCCGAGAGCTTCAAGCATGACGCCCCGCGGATCGTGGTCATGGATCGGCTCGCCGAGTTGCTGCAGTACGACGGGGAACCGCGCGCCATGGCCATCCCCGACTCCGACCTCGAGCAGGTCGTCAACAGTGCGTTCGCGGTGCTCCACGACGTGAAGCACAAGCGCTACTACCTGAGCGGTGGCAAGGTCTGGTACGTCGCCGAGGACGCGAAGGGCCCGTGGAAGCCCACGGACGACGTGCCGAAGGACGTGCGCAAGCGCGTCCCGCCCGACACCTCGACCGCGCCCGCCCCCGCGAAGCCGCCGATCGTCGTGGTCGCGACCGAGCCCACCGAACTCATCGCCACCGACGGCCCCGCCGCATGGCAGCCGCTCGGCAAGGGTGACCTGATGTACGTCACCAACACCGAGACCCCGGTGGTGCGAGAGGTCGCGACCGGATCGGTGTTCGTCCTGCTCTCGGGTCGCTGGTATCGCGCCGCGACGCTCGACGGTCCGTGGACCGTGGTGCGCCCGGACCAGCTGCCCGCGACGTTCCAGGACATCCCCGCCTCGTCCCCGCTGGGCGCGGTGCGCGTCTCGATCGCCGGCACGCGTGAGGCGCAGGACGCGATGCTCGACGCGCAGGTGCCGCAGACCGCGGCCATCTCGCGCTCGCAGGCCAAGCTCGAGGTGCAGTACGACGGCGAACCGAAGTTCAAGGCGGTCGAGGGCACCAAGGTCGAGTACGCCGTGAACACGTCGTCGCAGGTCCTGCGCATCGAGGGCCGCTACTACGCGTGCGACCAGGCGGTGTGGTTCGTCGCCGCCAAGGCCACGGGGCCGTGGGCCGTGGCCGACAGCGTGCCGACGCACGAGATCCAGCGGATCCCGCCGTCGGAGCCCGTCTACAACGTCACGCACGTCACGATCTACGAGACCACGCCGACCGTGGTGTACGTGGGCTACACGCCCGGCTACATGTGGTCGTACCCGTGGTACGGCGCGCCCATCTACGGCACCGGCTACTACTATCCGCCGTACTGGGGTGGCGTGTACTACCCGCGCCCTTACACGTACGGCTATCACGTCGCCTACAACCCGTACACGGGTTGGAGCATGGGCTTCTCGTACAGCAACGGGTTCATGAGCGTCGGCGTGGGCTTCGGCGGTGGCTACGGCGGCTACTACCGCCCGGGCTACCCGCCCGGGTACTACCGCGGGCCCGCGTACTACCCGCCCGGCGGCTATCGTCGTCCGTACTACCCGCCGAACCATCGTCCCGGTTACCCGCGTCCGTCCCCGTTCGCCGATGGTGGCCGTCGTCCCGACGGCTGGGGCGATCGCGGCCGCGACGGCCGGGGCTCGCACGACAACCTCTACCAGCGCGGCGACAACGCCGGCCGCATGGCACCGTCGGCCGAGCGGCGCGACGCGGCGCTGCAGTCCATGGACCGCGTCGGCAAGGGCCCGAACGACGTGTTCGCTGGGAGCGACGGCAAGGTCTATCGGAAGTCGCAGGACGGGTGGCAGAATCGCGACGAGGGGCAGTGGAAGTCCGCAGCCGGTGCGGGGGCCGACCGGCGATCGGCCCCGGCGAACCTCGATCGCGACTTCGATGCGCGCCAGCGTGGCGGGAATCGTTCCATGCCGTCGCGGCCGACGCGCAGCGGCGGCGGTGGAGGTCGGCGCGGCCGCTGAACCCGCGGTCCCGGTTGTGAGGTGGTGAACGTGGACGCCCCCGGCGAGGCACTTGCCCGCCGGGGGCGTTCACTCGTCGCACACCGCCAGCTTCGGCTCGGGCCGCCACGCCGTCACGCCGTCACGCCCCCGGGACCTTCGCACCTCACTCTGGCAGGAGCCCGCGGGCATCTCCGCTGGCCCGAGGGGAGAGCGGGACGACCGGCGCGCCTCACCGCGCCGCTATTCCACGACCTCCCCGACCGGCTCGAACATCAACGTCCCATATGTCCCGTCGACCTCGTACACCAGCGACAGGTTCCCATCCACGAAGCCCATCGAGCTCACGCCGGCGAGCGCCTTGAGGTAGCGCGCCTCGTAGCCGGCCGTGGGCTCGGGACATGCGCGCCGGGTCGTGCCGACCGCGCCCAGTTCGAGACTGCCCGGCGTGGTCTGCGCGTCCTGCACCGGCACCGTGTAGCGGTTGCAGCCGCCCTCGCCCGAGAACCGCCCTTCACCGTACTCGAGCGTGACCTCGAAGCCCTGCGGCAAGGGCTCGCCCTCGCCCCAGTTCACGAGCCGCCAGGTCGCCATCCGCACCATGCCCACCGCGAGCCGGCCGATGCTCTCGACCGGCAGTTCCACGAGGCCCTCGGGTCCGGGCCGCCAGCGGCGCAGGGCGACGTCCCCGGGACAGCACATGGGATCGTCCTCGCCGTGCGTCACCATGAGGATCTGCACGAGCCCCGATTCCATGGCCGGGGGCGAGATGAACTGCAGGCGGTCGCCGATGTCGATCGCGCGCCCGAGCTGCGTCCACCGTCCGCCGCGCGCACCGAACAGCGCGAGGTAGGTGAACGTCCCGCTGCCGCCACCGCTCACGCGCAGCAGCGACAGGTGCTCGGCGACGCCGTCCCCGTCGAGGTCACCGCTCGCGGACATGTCGGGGTCCCAATCGGCCGTCGCGCCCGACATGCCCACGGTGGTGTCCACGGGCGCCTCCCACCGTCCCTTGGACAGCGTGAGCGGACCGTTCGCGTAGTCGATGCCGTGGTAGGTCTCGTTCGCGAGGTCGGGTGCCTCGGTCGCGGGCTTGGCGGCCTTCGCGCCGCCTTCACCCGTCCCTCCGTCCCCGCCGCTGCAACCAGCCAGCGCCAGCCCAGCGGTCAGGGTGAGCAGCGCGAGCAGCGAACGGGTCATGGTGCTGAGGTTGGGACGTGACACGCGACCTCCGTGACGAACGGGTCAGCCGGGCCCTACGCCCGGTCGGGGCATCCGGAGCGGAGTCTAATGCGAGTCGCACACCGCGCGCACCCGGAGGGGTCAGCGCTCGCGGGCCCCACCGCCGGCCCACAGCCCGCGCGAACCCACGCGCGCGGCGCGCTCGGCGGCACGGAAGCGGGCCATGTAGTCGGAGCGGAACGGGTACTTGGTGTACGCGAAGCCGTACCCCTGCTCGATGATGCGCAGGTTGAGGAACGTGCCGTCCGCCATGAACACGTACGCGAGCGTGCGCCCGTAGCGATCGCGGCGCTGCTGGTCGTACTCCAGCCGCACGCGCTGCCCCTGCACGCGGCGGCGCACGTAGTCCGAGGCCTCCTGCGCGAAGTACTCGACGGGCTTGCGAGGATGGTGAAGTTCGGGCGTGTCCACCCCGATCAGGCGCACGCGCTCGCCGCCATCGAGCACGAGGGTGTCGCCGTCCACCACACGCACGCACGTACGCCACTCGCTGGCCGCGACCTCCGGGAGTGCCGGACCGACCAGGGCGAGCGCGACCGCGAGCGGCAGGACGCGGCGTGCGAGTGTTGCGAAGGTCATCGCGCCACCTGTCGCTCGGCGAGTGCGAGTGCTGCGAAGGTCATCGCCCCACCTGTCGCTTGGCGCGTGCGAGTACTGCGAAGGGCATCGCCCCACCTGCCGCTCGATGCGTGCGAGCGCTGCGAAGGTCATCGCCCCACCTGTCGCTCGGCGCGTGCGGCTGCCTCGAAAGCGGCGAGCGATCGCCAGTCCCCCGCGATCGTCACGAGGTTGAGGACGGTCCAGAGCGCCTTGGCACCGAGTTCGACGGGCAGGATGGGGTTGTAGAGCACGGCCATCACGCCGTGGAACCACATCCAGGTCTCGAGGCCGGAGCGCCGTGCGGCGACGAAGCCCACCACCGCGGTCAGGCACAGCACCACGCGCAGTGCCCGGTAGTAGGCCCACGGCATGTCGAACAGCGCCAACAGCACGGCCAAGGTCGAGACGATCACGAGCGCGCGCACGGGGGCCTCCCACGAACGGGCGGTGCGCGGGGGTGCGCATCGTCCGAGGCGACCGGATATCAAATCACATCCCGCCCGGTGTCAAAGGCGGGTGCGAATGGCGCAGCGAGGGGTCAACGGGCGGTGGCCTCGAGCCGCTGGTCGAGCGCGTACAGGTCGGACAGACGTTCCACGCCGGGCGCACCCGCCGGGACGCCAGCCCCACCCACCCACAACGCGATGTCGCCCGGCAGTTGGTCGCGCATGCGGGCGACCTCGGCAGCGGCGCGCTCGGCATCGTAGGCCGAGGACACGCTCACGGCGACCGCCTCGCAGCGCTGGATCATCGCGGTGCGCACGGTGTCCTCGATCGGCAGGTCCGCACCCAGATACAGCACGCGCCGGCCGCGCAACGCCAGCACCAGCGCCGCCATGAGCAGGCCGATGTCGTGATGGTCGCCCGGCAGGGCGGAGGCGACCACGCGCGGACCGCGCGCGGTGTGGTCGTACGGCTGACGCAGTTCGTGGAGCAGGCCGCGCATGCACGCCGCGGCGAAGTGCTCGTGGCGCACCTCGATCTCGCCACGGCGCCAGGCGTCGCCGATCTCGGCCATGAACGGTGCTGCGACCTCGCTCAGGAAGCGCAGCGGCCCGAGACGGGCCCACTCCAGACGGAGTTCGCCCATGAGCACCTCGCGCTCGATGCGCTGGGTCGCGCGCATGAGACGCTCGATGACGCGGCCCGCGTCCTCGTCGGTGTGCGCGGCGGGCACGTAACGCGGCGTGATCTGGCGCGCCTGCGACATGGCCACCAGTGCCTCGAGCTGCGGCAGGCTCATCACCAGCACGTTGGCCGCGCGGTGCCCCTGCTGCAGCAGGAACTCCACCTTGCGCAAACGCTCGATCCACTCCGCCGGATAGAGGCGGTGCCCCGAGGGGCGTCGCAGCGGGGACGGCTGGCCGTACCGCCGCTCCCAGGTACGGAGCGTCGGCACGGGGATGTCGGTCTCGCGCGAGAGCGCCCCGATCGTGAGGAGCTCGGGGCCGGGCCGCATCTCGGACATCTGGGCGGAGGAGGGCATGGTGGGCCTCGGGTGGTGGACGAGGTCGGACATACACGAACCTGTTCAGAATATAATCTGTTCAGCCCAGAGAAAGCAACACGCGAATAGGTAGTGGAGAGATTCATGTTGACAGTCGGAAACCACCGTGTTTCCATTCAACCAGCGATCCGAACAGGTCCATCAGGCGGCTTGAACAGGAAAATCTTTTCGCGACCTGTTCAAAACCTGAATCCGGACCGTCCCGCCCGAATCCCAACGGGCAGGAGTCCAGGAGTCTGCAGGCGACCCGAACGAAGCAGCGGTGACCCGGAGCGCACCCGAGGCGGGGGGCCGAGGGACGCGAACGGTCACAGGGAGCGCCTGCAAGCACCCGGATGTAGGGAGCGGTTCTCGGAGGAGACCGCGCCCGACACCGACGCCGGACCGGGGAGAAGTTGGCCCGGCGTCAAACCTTCAGGGGCGGTCCATCCGCCCTGCCTCGACCGGGGCGCCTGCCGGTCCGACCGAGCGAGCACTCATCGCCGGCGGACGCTCCCGGATCCCCGCGGTCGGTTGCGCGCTGGGGGAGCCTCCTCTCTCCCCCGGCCGCACCGCCCGCAGACGCTCACTCTCCACCCGCTGGAGTGACCATGCGCCTCGGCCGCGTCCATTTGTTCGTCGTCCTCACAGTCATCGCCCTCGTCTCCGTCATGCAGGCGACGGCCAAGTCCACAGGGAAGGCCCGCATGTCCGACTCGAAGACCGCTCCCGCCGCCCAGGGCGTGCACTCGTTCACGGTCACGACGATCGACGGCAAGTCGCGTTCGCTCGCCGACTACCGAGGCCGCGCGCTACTCATCGTGAACACCGCCTCGCGTTGCGGCTTCACCAAGCAGTACGCGACGCTCGAGACGCTCTACGACACGTACAAGGCGCGTGGCTTCGAGGTGCTCGCGTTCCCGGCCAACGACTTCATGGGGCAGGAGCCGGGCACGAACGAGGAGATCCAGAAGTTCTGCACGACCAAGTACTCGACCAGCTTCCCGCTGTTCGCGAAGGTCAAGGTGAAGGGCGACGACATGGTGCCGCTCTACCGCTACCTCACCAAGAACTCGGGCTATCCCGGCGACATCCCGTGGAACTTCACCAAGTTCCTCGTGGACGCGAACGGGCAGGTGGTGGCGCGCTTCGACCCGCGCACCGCGCCGGACTCGCCCGAACTGGTCGCGGCACTCGAGAAGGTGCTGCCGCCGACCCGGTGACTCTCCGCGGGGGATCCTGAGTCCAGCCGCCTCGGCGGCTCCCCCGCTCCCCCGCGAAGGCCCTGACGCCCTGCGTCGGGGCCTTCGGCATTCCTTCACCTGCGAGGTCGCCTGGGGTTCGCTTTCGGGCCCCGGGCTAGCGCGCGAGGCGGCGCCAGGCCGCGAGCAGCGCGGCGGGTTCCTCACCCAGCCCCACCCGGCGCTCCACCACGCGACCGTCCCCGTCCACGAGCGCGACCACGGCCGAGTGCGCGATCCCACCGTCCGCGCTCGGTTGCCACGCCACGCCGAGGGCCGAGGCGAGCGGGGGCAGCACGCGCGTCTCGGGGATGAGCAGCGTCCACTCCGGCCGGGCGATGTCGTGCGCCTCGGCGAACGCGCGCAGCGATGCCGGCGTGTCGCCGACCGGGTCGAGCGAGAACATCACCACGCGCACCCCGCCGCCCGCCTCCTCCTGCAGTCGGCGCAGCCCCTCGACGATCCGGGGACAGACGGTCGCGCAGTTCGTGTAGAGCAGCGTCGCCACGAACGGCTGTCCACGGAACGAGGCCAACGTGCGCACCGCGCTGTCCGCATCGGTGAAGCGCCAACCCTCCACGTCGAGCACCGCCCCGCTCGCCGCGGGCGCCTCGGAGGCGGCATCCTCCTCGCGCACCGACACCCCGCCCGAGGACAGCCCCGCCTCGCCCTGCACCACGCCACCGCGCCCCGCCCAACCACCGGCGCATCCGGAGCGACCGAGCAGGAGGATCAGGAGGATCGCGGCGGGCAGCGAGATCCGAATCAACAGTCCGCGATCCATCACGCCCTCCGCACCGGCACGAGGTGGTGACGCGACGAGGGCTCAGCGGACGTGGGCAGCGCGGGGATTCGCGACATGGTCTCCTCGTGGGTGACGAGCGCACGGAGCGGGATACCGAACGGCGCACGGGACTCGCCGCACGATGGTCCGCGCTCCGCGCGACTCGCGCAAGCGCCCCCCCGGGCTTGTCCGCGCGAGCCGCCCCCGCTAGCCTCACGCCCGTTCGTCCGCGCCCCTCCCCGGCGCCCCTACCACGGAGGTCGTCGCATGCCCGCGTCCCGCTGGTTCGTCTTCACTGCCCTGATCGTCCTCGCGCTCTGCCCCAGCCTCGCCCACGCCGCGAAGGGCTACGGCTTCCAGGTCTGGGCGGCCACCACCTACGTCTCGCCGCTCTCGGAGCGCGACCGCAACATCTCCGGGATCACGAACGCCGTGAAGGCGTCGAACGAGATGGGCTACCAGTTCGGAGCCGAGTTGCGTGGCGGTTCGTTCGGGCTCGCGCTGGATTACCTGCACGCCAAGCACGAACTGCAGGGTTCGAGCGGGCTGCTCGGGACCACCGACTTCAACCCGATCAGCGCTTCGCTCTACATCCACCTGCCCACGCCGGTGGTCGAGACCTACCTGGGTCCGACCGTCTCGTACGTGAACTGGGGCGACCTCAGCACCAGCACGGGCACGCAGAGTGTGGACGCCAAGTTGGGCTACGGCCTCACGCTCGGTGCGGACCTGCCGCTCGGCCCCGCACTCGCGATCGGGGCCGGCCTGCGCTGGCTCAAGCTGGATGCCGCGACCGACAACATCGCCAGCTTCGCGGTCGACCCGCTCATCAGCCGACTGGGACTGTCGCTGAGGTTCTGACCCGGCAGCGGATGTGGTGGACGCCCCCGGTGTGGCTTGTGCCCGCCGGGGGCGTTCGCTCGTCCTGAGCGGCACACGCCCCCTGTTGCTCGTGCGCGTCGTTCGCGCCCTCGGCACGGGAGCTCAGTGCGGGGCGACTCCCAGCCAGCGGTCCACGAGCTCGCGCAGGTCATCGAGTCGCGCGAGCGGCTTGGGCAGGTGGTCGTCGAACCCCTCCGCCAGGAGGGAGTCGCGCACGTCCGGCGTGGCGTCCGCGGTGAAGGCCACGATGGGCACACCCGTGAGCCCGGGGTCCTTGCGGAGCGCGGCCAGCACATCGTGCCCGCTCATGCCGGGCAGCGACAGGTCGAGCAGCACGAGGTCGGGCGGGAACGCGTGGCAGCCGTACACCGCGTCGGGGCCGTTCGCATAGGTCACGACGTCGTAGCGACCCACGAGCAGCGCCTCGACCAACGCGCGACCGTCGGGATGGTCCTCGACCAACGCCACCGTGCGCCGTGCGCCCGTCATGCCCATCTCCGCGCCGCTCCCGCGGCGAACCCGATGGTCGCAACCATGGCCGAGGCGGGGTTGGATCCGAGTCGAAGCGAGTGCCCCAGCCGGTCGCACAGGGCGCGCGTGACGAGCAGGCCGATCCCGGGGCCGAACGCGAGCGCGTCGGGCGCGGCACCGGTGGCGGCCCACACGGGCCCCGGGAACGCCGGTCCGAGGTCGACCGCGATCGACCACGGGGTACCCGTGACCGGGTCGGTGGCGACTCGTACCACCACACGCCCCGCCTGCGTGGATCGCAGCGCCACGCGAAGCAGATGGCGCACGACGCGCGACAGGCGCGCGGGGTCGGTGGTGACGGGAGGCAGCGCGCGCGGCACCTCGGCGAGCAGTGCGACCCCGCGCTGCGCGGCATCCGGCGCCATGCGCGCGAACGCGGCCGCCACCAACTCGTGCAGGTCGGCCGTGCCTTTCACGACCGGGCGCTCACCGCTCTCGAGGGCCGCCCACTCGAGGATGTCGTCCACCGTCTCCACCAGTTCGCGGGCGTTCGACTGGGCACGCCCGAGCCGACGTCGGTGCACGAGCGGGACCGTCTCGTCGTCCTCGAGCACCAACCCGGTGAAACCGAGCACGGCGTGCAGCGGGGTGCGGAACTCATGGCTCACGCGCTGCAGCAGGTCGAGCATGCCGTGCGACGCACGCGCGTCGTCCGGCGCACCCGCCGCCGACCACCCCGGGCGCGACTCGGCACGCTCGTGCGGGCGCGCGACGGCGTAGACGTCGCCCGACTCGAGCTCGGCCATCGCCCGCCACTCGATCGAGCGCCAGCCCCCGGCACGGAGACGCCAGCGGTGCGTGAACGCGAACGGGATGTCGCCCCCCAGCACGCGCGTGAACTCGAACGTGCTGCGCGCGAGGTCGGCGGGGTGCACGAACTCGGAGTACTCCCGTCCGCGCAACTCCTCGGGCGACCATCCCAGCTCGTCCGTCCACGACAGGCTCGCCGCGCGGATGCGACCCGCGCCGTCCAGGGTGAGCACCAGATCGCGGGTGAGCGCGAGCAGTGCGTCGAACGACGACGTCGTGCGTGGGGCCATCCCGGCCTCCCCGTCGTCCACGAGCGTACGCATCCAGCCCTCCGTTCCGTCTCCGACCACCACAGCGGTCATCGGTGCGTCTTTCATGCGTGGATTCGCGGGGAGCGGAAGGGGTCCATGCGGACCGCGTAAGGAAGTCTCGGGTCAGCAACCCGCGTGCATGCAGGACAGCGCTTTGACGACCCCGACCGGTCAGGTACCCGCCGGTCGGCGGGATGCACGCCGCCCGAGCCCCATGGCCGCCAGCCGCTGGTAGAACGTGCTGCGCGGGATCCCCAGTCGGCGCGCCGCGAGTTCCTTGTCGTTGCCGGCCTCCGTCAGGACGTGCGCGATGTAGGCGCGCTCCATCTCGTCGAGCGACGCCCCGGCCGGGCACCAGCCCATGTCCACCTCGCGCGGCGGCTCGAGCGTGTCGAAGTCGAGGTCGGACGCCATGAGGGTGCCGCGTTCGGTCGCGAGCAGCGCGCGCTCGAGCACGCTTCGCAACTCACGCAGGTTGCCGGGCCAGCGATGACGCATGAGCGCCTGCTCGGCGTCGGCGGCCAACACGGGCTCGACGCGACCACGATCGGCGGCGAGCCGCGCGAGCAACTGCCGCGCGAGCGGGGGCACGTCCTCGGGGCGGGCGCGCAGGGGCGGGATGCGGAGCGGCAGCACGCAGATGCGGAAGTACAGGTCGCGTCGGAACCGCCCCTGCTCGACCGCCCGGTGCAGGTCCTGGTGCGTCGCGGCCACGATGCGCGCATCGCTCCAACGCTCGCGCGTATCGCCCACGCGCCGGAACCGGCGCTCCTCGATCACCTTGAGCAACTTGGCCTGGATGGCCGGGTCCATGTCGCCGATCTCGTCGAGGAACAGCGTACCGCGATGCGCGATCTCGAGCAGCCCCGGCTTGGTGGCGATCGCACCGGTGAAGGCGCCCTTCTCGTGCCCGAACAATTCGGAGTCCATGAGCTCGCGCGACAGACCCGCGCAGTTCAGGTCCACGAACGGCTCGTGCGCGCGCGGCCCGTGACGATGCAGCCACGCCGCGAGCACGCCCTTGCCTGCGCCGGTCTCGCCCTGCAGCAGGATGGGACTGTCGGACGGCAGCGCGCGGAACGCCTCCTCCGCGAGCCGACGCATGGCCGCACTCGGCCCCACGAACGGGTCGAGCGGCGGCCGCGCTCCCGGCGTGGCCGCGATGCGCGTCGAGGCCGCCAACCGCTCGGCGGAGGCGAGCAGGTCGCGCACCGGCCATTCGGGCGGCACCGCGTCGGCGCGCGGCAGCATGACGAGGGGGGTTCGCGGCAGCAGGGTGCGCAGCCGCGCGATCCCCGTGGTCCCCGCGCACTCGACGAACGCGTCGTCCACCACGACCAGATGCGGGGCGCGCGATCGCGCGATGCCGCCCAACTCGTCGGCGTCACCCGCCAGCGACACCTCGTGCCCAAGCGACACGAGCAACGCCGCGACCTCATCGCGTCGTGGCTCGGACACCCCCAGCAGCACCCGTGGAGTCGTCATGGCCTCCTCCGACACGAAGGCTAGCACCGGCATCTGCCGCATGGGGCTTCAGGTATGCCACCGGACCCGGGCGACGGACGCACCGGGGACCGAGGTCGCCGGAGGATGCGGAACCGCCCGCCCACCGGAGGGTGGACGGGCGGTCCGTTCATCGCTGTGGCCGGTGCGCGACCACGACGAACGATGGGCTCACGCTCAGGATGGGTGCGAGAGGCCCATCGCGATGTTGCGGTCGATGTCGATCAGCGCCTGCAGCTTGGTCGGCTCGGGCTCGGCCATGATCTCGAACGTCCGCTTATCCACGAATCCCGACAGGCGCAGCAGGTCGCGACGCAGTTCGGGCACCATGTCGTGTCCGGGCTGCGACAGCTCGCACTGGAACAGGGTCCACAACCGCAGGTTGTAGCGCAGGGCCTCGTCGAGCCGGTTGGCATGATCGGGGCCGTCCCAGTGCTGCAGGCACTCCTCGAGCTTGCGCGCCGCCTTGAAGAGCGCCGTCGCCTCGAGCTCGCGGTTCGTGACCGCGGTCTTGGCACCGGCCTCGTAGGCATGTCGGGGGTCATGACGCATGGGACAGGAGCTCCCGTTCGTGTTCGATGAGGATGCGAGCTTGACGGAGCGCCTGGAAGAGCCGTCCCCGCCGGACCTGCTCGTCGATCGCGCGGACCCGGGCAGCCAGGCTCGGGGCGGCGGTCAACACCTCGTTCGTGAGAGTACGATAGGCATCGGCGTAGAGTTCGGGAGCGCTGTCGTCCACGTACATGAGCTGGAGCGTCAGGTAGATGCGTTCGCAGGGCGTGCGCACGGCGTCCGGCCGCAGCACGTCGGATTCCCGCAGCACCGGGGTGTCGTTCTCGACCACCAACTCGGCCCGGTGGGAACCGTTCCGGATGACCGCGCCGCCCACGATCGCGCGTTCTCCGGCCTTCAGCTTGAGACGCAAGGCCATCGGGCACCTCCTCCAGCACGCGGCCCGTCCTGGGCGTGGTGCTATCGGGTGGGGACCGGTGGGGGCGGGCCCTTGCCCGCCCCCGGTCCGATCGTTCCGTCCAGCCGTCCCTCGATTAGAAGAGACGGAGGATGCCCTGCTGAGCCTGCGACGAGAGCGACAGCGACGTGATGCCGAGCTGCTGACGCGTCTGCAGCGCCAGCATGTTCGCCGCCTCCTCGTTCGAATCCGCGGCCGTGAGGTTGTCCGCACCCTGGGTCAGGGCGTTCACCATGTTGGTGGTGAACTCCTGGCGGGCGGTCACGATGCCGAGG
>JBJTRI010000093.1:0-15838 GCA_046076045.1 bacterium | reverse complement strand
GAACGCGGGCGCGAAGAACGGCATCCACCACTTGAGGATCACCGCGCCCGGCGCGAAGCGCTCGAGGTGCGCGGCCGACCGCCGCCAGCTGATCGGGCCGATCGAGTCGAGCAACGCCTCGGTCGGGAACCGCGGACGCGGGGCGTCGGGGTCGAACTGGCTCGTGCCCGGGAACAGGAAGTCCGGGTACTGGCGCGTGAAGGTGACCGCACGCACCTCGGCGTGTGCCTCGAGAGCCTCCCCGAGCAGCTGCAGGTACTGCGCGAGCCCCCCGCGCCACGGATGCAGCGGCCCGACGAGGCCGATGCGGCGTGCGGACGCGGCGGGAGCGCTCATGCGGGCCTCAGCGCTCGTGCGCCACCGGCCACGACCGCACGCCGCGCGACTCGAACTGGAACGGCACCACCTGCCCGCCCAGCTTCTCGAGCGCGGCGGCCACGCGATGCCGCCGGTCGAAGCGCGTCAGGAACAGGAAGTAGCCGCCGCCGCCGGCGCCGGTCATCTTGCCGCCGAGCGCCCCCTCGCGGCGCGCGACCTCGTACATGCGATCGACGTGCGGCGTGGTGATGCCCTCGGCCAGCTTCTTCTTGTGCACCCAGGCCTCGTGCAGCAGTTCGCCGAACCCGTCCACGTGCCCGAGCAGCAGCGCGCGCTTCATCTCGGCGGTCTGCGCCTTGAGCGCGTGCAGCCCCTCGATCGTGCTCGAGCGCCCGCTCGTGTAGCCCTTCGTCTGGCGTTCGATGATGCGCGCGCTCTGCCGCGTCTGCCCCATGTAGCAGAGCAGCAGGCGGTACTCCAGCTCCTCGAGCGTGTCGCGCCGCAACCGCAGCGGCGTGACCACCGTGCCCTTGGCGTCGAACTCGATGTAGTTGAAACCACCGAACGCGGCCGCGTACTGGTCCTGACGCCCCCCCGCGAGCTGCAGGTCCTGACGCTCGACGCGGTACGCCAGCTCGGCCATGTCGTACGGCGACAGGTCGAGCTTGAGCCACTCGCGCAGCACGGCGATGAGCGCCACCATGAGCGTGCTCGAGGCCCCGAGCCCCGACCCCGGGGGCGCATCGGAGTGCGTCCACAGGTCGGCGCCACGCTTCACCTTGAGCGCCTTGACCGCGGCCTTGAGCAGGTCGAGCTGGCCGTCGAACTTGACGCGCTTGGCGTGCTCGTACTTGGCGACTACGTCGTAGTCGAGCGAGGCGAGCGTGAGGCGCGAGTCCCGCCGCGGTCGCAGCGAGGCGTACGCGTAGTGGTTGATCGTCGCCGACAGCACGCAGCCGCCGTGCTCCTCGGGGTACGGCGACACGTCGGTGCCACCACCGCAGAACGACAACCGGAGCGGCGCGCGTGCGCGGTAGTAGCGGATCTCCATCCTCATCGCGAGAACTCCCGTTCGGCCCGCTCCCAGTCCTCGGGGGTGCCGATGTCCCAGAATCGTCCCTCGCAGCGCCGCCCGTGCAGCACGCCACGCGCCGCGAGCCCGGGGAGCACGTCGCGCTCGAGCGACGACCGCCCCTCGGGGATCGCGTCCCACACCGCGGGGGCGAACGCGTACACGCCCCCGTTCACCCACGCCGGCCCGGTCCACGCGTCGTCCTTCTCGACGAAGCGCTCGATGCGACCCTCGGGCGAGGCCTCGACCCGACCGCGCGAACGCGCGTCCGGTACCTCGTACAGGGCCACGGCCCCGAGCGCGCCCCGCTCCCAGCGGTCGCGCTCGACGCGCCATGGATCCCCGTCGGCGAGCGTATCACCGTTCACGACCAGTGCCGGACCGTCCACGAACGGCCGCGCCAGCCGGAGCGCTCCCCCCGTGCCGAGCGGCTCGCTCTCGACCGACCACTCCAGCGCCACGCCCGAGGTCACCGAGCCGAGCGTGTCGCGCAACGCCTCGGCCCCGTGCCCGGCGAGGATCACGGCGCAGCGGATGCCGTGCGAGGCGAGGAACGCGAGTTGGCGGACGAGGAACGGCTCGCCCCCGAGCGGGGCGAGCGGCTTGGGGGTGTCACCGAAGCGGGGCCTGAGCCGCGTGCCGAGACCGCCCGCGAGCACGAACGCCTTCATGGATGCTCGAGGTTGAACCGACGACGGATCGGGTAGTCGCTGCGTGCGGCCTGGTGCGCGATCATCTCGCCGAGCAGGCCCATGAGGATGAACTGGATCCCGAGCAGCACGCAGGCCGAGCCGAGCAGCATGAGGGGTCGGACGCGCAGCGGGTCGCCGTGCAGCCACTGGGCCACGAACCAGCCGCCGAGCCCGAAGCCACCGAGCAGGAAGATCAGGCCGATGCGCCCGAACACGTGGAGGGGCTTGAGCGCCGAGGTCGAGATGAACGCCGCGGTGAGCAGGTCGAGGAAGCCGTTCACGAACCGCGACGCGCCGAACTTCGAGACGCCGTAGCGACGCGCACGGTGGTTCACCCCCACCTCGCCCACGCGGAACCCGCGCCAGTGCGCGAGCGCGGGCAGGAAGCGGTGCAACTCGCCGTACACCTCGAGCGCCTCCACGACCTCGCGCCGGTAGAGCTTGAAGCCGCAGTTGAAGTCGTGCAGGCGAACGCCGGCGACCGCGCTGGTGACGGCGTTGAACAGCTTGCTCGGCCAGCGCTTCGAGACCGGGTCGAGCCGCTTCACCTTCCAGCCCGAGACGAGGTCGAGGCCGTTCTCGAGCGCGGCGAACAGGCGAGGCAGCTCGGCCGGGTCGTCCTGCAGGTCGGCGTCGAGCGTCACCACGTACTCGCCGCGCACCAGCTTGAAGCCGGTGGCGAGGGCCGCGCTCTTGCCGAAGTTGCGCGACAGCAGCACGCCGCGTGCACGCGGATCCTCGGCGCACAACCGCTCGATCACGCGGTCGGTGCCGTCGCGCGAGCCGTCGTCCACGTACAGGATCTCCCACGACATGCCGAGCGCGTCGAGCGCGGTGACGAGCTCGCGGTGCAACTCGGGCAGGCTCTCGGCCTCGTTGAACGCGGGCACGACCGCCGAGACGCGGACCTCGCTCATCGCACCCCCGCGTACAGCGAGCGGGCCCACTCCGCCTCGGCGGCGAGCCCCTCGTCGATGCCCACCGTGGTCGAGTAGCCCAGGTCGGCGGCGAGCCGCGAGGCGTCGGCGCGCGTGCGCGCCGGATCCCCGGGCGGCAGCGGCTCGTGCTTCACGACGGCCTTCACGCCGAGCGCGGCCTCGAGCTTGGCGATCGCCTGCACCACCTCGACCTGCGAGCCGCCCCCGATGTTGTACACGCTCTGAGGAGCGGCACGGTGCCAAGCACGCACGTTGGCCTCGACCGCGTCCGCGATGTAGGTGAAGTCGCGCGACTGACGGCCGTCGCCGTACACCGTGATGGGCTCGCCGCGCAGCAGTGCGCGGCAGAAGCGGTGGAACGCCATGTCGGGACGCTGGCGCGGCCCGTACACCGTGAAGTAGCGCAGCGCCGTCACGGGCAGGCCGAAGTTGCGGCCGTAGAGCAGGGCGAGGTGCTCGCCGGCGAGCTTGGTGACGCCGTAGGGCGAGAACGGTCGCGGCACCACGGTCTCGGGCGTCGGGAACGTCTCGGCATCGCCGTACACGCTCGACGACGACGCGTACACGAAGCGCTCGAGCCGCGACCCGCGGTAGCGCTCGAGCAGCCGCTGGGTGGCGAGCACGTTGTGGTGCGTGTAGGCCGCGAACTCGCGCCCCCACGAGGCGCGCACGCCGGGCTGGGCGGCCTGGTGGAACACCACATCCACCTCGGGCAGCGCCGCGAGGTCGGCCGCGCCCAGGTCGAGTTCGACGAGCGTGAAGCCCGGATGGCGCAGGGCGCCCTCGAGGTTCCGGCGCTTGATCGCGGGGTCGTAGTAGTCCGTGAACAGGTCCACGCCGGTCACCCGCACACCGTCCGCGAGCAGGCGGTCGGTGAGCGTGGAGCCGATGAAGCCGGCGGCGCCGGTGACGAGGGCGTGGCTCATGCGGTCAGCGTACCCCCGGCGTCGGCGGCACGCCGAGCGGGTTCGACGACCCGCCCCGCATCATGGCCCGCGCCTGCTCCAACATGGCGTTCATGCGCGCATCGCCCGGGTTCCGGGCACAGAACCGCTCGAGCTCGGCGACGGCCGCGTCCTGCTGACCGAGGTCCCACATCGTGGCGAAAAGGTCCTGCATGGCGTCGGTGTACGACGGGTCGAGTGCGAGCGCCGAGCGGAACGACGCGAGCGCGTCGTCGAGCCGACCCTGGTACGCGAGCGCCGCGCCGCGGTAGTAATGCGCCTCGGGATTGCGCGGGGCCCGCTTCACGAGGTCCTCGTAGAAGCGCCACGCGCCCGCGCTGTCGCCGGAGGCCATGAGGATGCCCCCGAGCGGCAACTGGATCTCGACCCACTCCGGGAACATGCGCTGCACGCGCTGCATCTCGGCGATGGCACGCGGATAGTCGTTCTGGCGCCGGTACTGCTGCGAGAGCTGCATGTGCGCGAAGGCGTAGTTCTTGGACAGGTTCTCGGCATTCGTGTCCTTGTACACCTTGGGGTCCCAGCTGCCGTCCTCGGTGAGCAAACCGTTGTAGCGGTAGACCTCGTACAGGGCGCGGCGCGTGGCCTCGGCGTCCACGCCGGTGCGCAGCGTGTCGAGCATCACCTCCTGCACGATGCCCTCCTGCCGGAAGTAGCGCCCGTAGCCGAAGTCCTGCGGCACCGTGACCGCGAAGTAGGGCGTGCGCACCCAACCCGAGTCGGTGCGGGCCTGCTCGAGGATGTGCCTCACCATGAAGTCGTTGGTGTAGGTGAGCTCGCCCTTCTCGTCCATGAACGCACCCGCACCCAGCCCCTTGACGGTGCGGTCGTCGAGGGCGATCGGCACGCGCGGCTCCTGGTCACGGAGCTGGCGGATGTACCAGTCGGTGTTGAGCAGCGACAGGTTCACGATGCGGACGTCCTTGCGGAAGCCCTCGACCTCCTGGATGTACCAGAGCGGGAACGTGTCGTTGTCGCCGTTCGTGAACATGAACGAGTTGGGCTTGAGCACCGCCAGCATGTTGTGCGCGTAGTCGCGGGCGATGTAGTTGCCGCTGCGGTTGTGCGAGTGGTAGTGCACCGCGAGCAGCAGGATCGGCTGCAGCCCGAGCAGCGCGGTGGCGGCCACGGTGGCCTGCGTGCGCGCGGCGGGCGACGCGAACGACTCGCGCACCCACTGCACCAGCCACGCTACACCGAGCGCGATGCCGAGCGTGAACGCGTGGAAGCCGCTCTGGAAGAAGTAGTCGCGGTCGCGCACCTCGGCGGCGGAGAAGTTGAGGAACACGATCATGCCGGCGGTGGACAGCCCCAGGAACACCCCGCCGAAGACCGCCCCGCGCCGGTCGCGGCGCCACTGCCAGAGGAAGCCGGCGAGTCCGAGCAGGATGGGCAGCATGCCCGCCCACGCGCGCTCGCTCGGCATGAGCGGCTTGGAGAGGTCCCAACGCTCGGGGAACAACGGCCACTGGCGCGAGAAGTAGCGCCAGAACTCCTTGTCGAGCTGCACCGCGAGCGGCGCCTTCCGCTGCAAGGGGTTCATCTCGCCGTACTGCTTGCGCTCGAGCAGGTCCTTGAGCGCCGGCCAGTCGGCGGGAGCGCCCTCGTTGATCGCCGGATGCTGCGCGGCGCGGATGGGCAGCAGCAGATGGGTCGAGTAGCCCGCCCCCATGAGGAACACGGCCAGCAGCAGGACGCGACCCTCGCGGTGGTGGCGGGCCAGCCACACGATGGGCCCCAACACGGCGACCGCGGTGAGCAGTGCGCTCGTACGCGTGAAGTCGGTGTCGTTCGACGCCGCCATGAGCCCGGGGATCGCGAGCGCGGCTCCGGCGAGCGCGACGTAGCCGTTGAGCTTGCGGCGGAACGCCATGAGGACCGAGGTCAGGATGGCGAGCAGGATGACGCCCCCCACCATCTTCTCGAAGCCGGCCGGGACGCGCAGCAGCGACAGGAACGGCAACAGGAAGATGGTGGCGACCGAGCGGTCCACCAGGAACACCAGCGCGATGAGCGGCAGGCCCATGATGCCGACGCCGAGGTGCAGGCCGACGCACAGCCACATGACGTAGGTGGCGAGCAGCAGCGGCCCCACCGTGGGCTTGCGGTCGTGCGACTCCCACCACCGCAGCCCGAGCCAGAACACGAGGATCTGGGCGAGGCTCATGAGCTGGTAGACCTCGGCCTCGATCGAGTTGTCCCAGAACGTGTCCGAGAACGCGAGCATGAGCGCGCCGATGGCGGCGGCCGCGATGGCCACCCACTCCTGCCACGGCTGGCGATCGCCCCCCTGTGCGCGTCGCACGAGCATGAGCGCGGACAGGTAGGTGAACAGCACCGAGAGCGCGGCCGCGAAGGCGGACATGGCGTTCACGCGCTCGGCCACGGTGGCGATGGGGATGAGCGTGGCGATGCGGGCCAGGAGCACGTAGAGCGGGGTGCCCGGCGGGTGCGGGATGCCGAGGATGTAACCGACGGCGATGTACTCGCCCGAGTCCCAGAACGGCACGGTCGGGGTGAGCGTGAGCAGGTAGACGGCCGCCGAGATGAGCAACAGCAGGACCGCCGTCAGGCCGGCAACGCGCCGGTTCGGGATCATTCCGTGGACCTCCGTGGATTCCGGGAACGGGCCCGGCGGCCGGGGATGCGCGCCAGGAACACCAGACCGCCGATGAGGCTGACCCCGACGGCCACCAGGTAGGTGCCGAACTGGAGCGCGAAGGCGTGCGCGCGGTCGAGTCCGACGAGACCGAAGAGCAGGATGCCCGCGCCTTCGCGTACCCCGATGCCGTTCAACGAGATGGGCAGGGAGACTAGCACCGCGAGCAAAGGAACGAAAAGGAAGAAGTAGGCGGTCTCGACCGTGAGCCCGAGCGCGCGCGCGAACAGCACGTGGACCCCGATCCGCATGACCTGCACCACCATGGCCACCGCGAGCAGTTCCAGCAACAGACGGCGGCGCCCGCGGAAGGCGACCAAGCTGGTGGCGAGCTGGTCGAGGGCGGGCGCGAAGCCCCCCAGCCCGATGCGCGCCAGCAGCCGCTGGAGCACGGCGAGGACGCGCGGCTCGAGCACGGCGCGCAGCATGACGACCGAGACCGCGAAGAACGCGAGCACGCCCGTGTAGGCGGCGGCGAGGTGGAAGTGGTCGATCGCGGGCAGCGTGGTCAGCACGGCGATGCCGGCGAGCGCCACCGTGCCCACGAGCCGGTCGAGCAGCACCGTGCTGAGCGCGGTCGCGCGCGACGAGCCGGCGCGCGCGGCGTCGAGCGTGCGGGCGAGGTCACCGGCGACGTTGGCCGGCAGGAAGTTGTTGAAGAACAGACCGACGTGGTAGTAGGCCACGACCTTCCAGAACGGGATCGCGATATCCGCCGCGTGCAGCAGCCGCGCCCACTGGTACGAGGCGAGCACGTGACTCGCGAGCAGCAGCCCGGCCGCCGCCAGCACCCAGACCGGGTCGGCCTCCCCGAGCGTGGGCCCGATCCCGTCCCACTGCACGCGCTGGAACAGCCACACGAACAGCGCGACGCTCACGAGCACCTTGAGCGAGAGGATCGCGATGGCGCGCGGCGAGAACCCGGTGCTCACGCGACGCCCTCCCCCGCGAGCGCGTCCATCGTGCGCCGACCGCAGTCGTCCCAGCGGAAGCGGGCCGCCCACGCGATCCCCGCGCGCTCGAAGCGTGCGCGCAGCGTGGGGTCATGGGCCAAGCGCACGAGCGCCTCGGTGAGCGCGGGCGTGTCGTCGTAGGGCACGAGCAGTCCGGTCTCGTCGCGGCGGACCGAGTCGCGCAGCCCCGGCGCGTCGCTCGCGACGACCGCGGTGCCGCACGCCGACGACTCGACCACGGTGAGCCCCCAGCCCTCCTTGGGGCTCGGCTGCAGCACGGCCCACGACGACTGCAAGCGGCGGACCTTCTCGGCCCCAGGCATGAAGCCGAGGAACGACACGGAGTCCCCCACCCCACGGCGCGCGACCTCGGCCTCGAGCGCGGCGCGGTACGGACCGTCGCCGACGATCCCGAGGCGTGCCCCGGGCACGCGCGCGAGCACGCCCGGCCAGGCGCGCAGCACCCAGTCGAGTCCCTTGTAGCGACGCAACCGCCCCACGAACGTGAACGTGGGCTCGGGCGTCTTGGCGACCGCCGGATCGTGGTGATAGCGCTCGTGGTCGAGTCCGCAGTGCACCACCGTGATGCGGTCGCGCGCGACGCCGCGTGCGACGAGGTCGTCGCGCGTGCTCTCGGAGATCGCCACGAACCGGCAGCTGCGGTACGCCCACGGGATGAGCCACTCGAGCGCCACGACGTACGCGGCCACGAGCGGGTTCGCCTCGCGGAACACCGTGGTCCCGAACAGGTGCGGCACGATGACCGCGACCGGGACGCGCGTGAACCACGGCGTGTAGCAAGGCGCCTTGTTCACGTCCTCCACCATGAGGTCGGGGGCGTCGGCGCCCGAGAATTCGCGTGCCAGCACGCCGGGCACGACGAAGTTGAAGTTCCACCACGTGCCGCGCCGGATCACGCGCATGCCCTTGTGCTCGTCCTCGGCCGCCCCGCCCGGGAAGCCCGCGACGAGCCACGTCACGCGCCAGCCGCGGCGCACGGCGTCGAGCAGCACCTGCTCGAGGTGCAGTTCCGCACCCCCCGCCTCGGGGTTCGCGGGGTCGCGGAAGTTGATGGCGAGCAGGTGCCGACTCACGGGCGGCGTCCGACCGTCCCGATCACGTGGCAGGTGTTCAGCGCCCAGCGCTGGCCGCGCAGCGCGGCGCGGAACCGGTCCCAACCGCGCGCCCAGAACGCGGGCCCCTGCGGGTGCAAGGGCAGCTTCACGCCGAGTCCGCGCTTGAGTACCTCGCGCGTGACGCGGTACGCGAGCCCCGGCACCATCCAATCGCCGTAGGTGCGCACCACCTCGAGCCCGGATTCGCGCACGAGGCGCTCGAGCTGGCCCACGGTGAACTGCGTCTCCCAGCCCGCGAACCAGCGGTTCACGAGGATCAGCGCGTTCTTCATGACGGTGTAGAGGTGGAACGTCTGCGGCACGTCCACCAGCACGCGGCCGCCGCTACGCGTGATGCGCGCGTTCTCGGCGAGCAACGGGCGCGGGTCGCGGAAGTGCTCGAGCAGCCCCTGGTGGAACGAGACGTCGATCGTGCCGTCGCGGAACGGCATGCGCGTGGCATCGGCCTGCACCAGCATGACGGGCACGCCCTGTCGCTCGGCCTGCTGCTTCACGAGCCGCAGCGACGCGGGCGAGTAGTCGAGCACGATGCCCTTCGCCCCCATGCGCGCGAGCGCGAGGAGGTCGCGGCCCGAACCGGCGCCGATCTCCATGACGAGCCGTCCCTCGACGGGACCGTCGGCCAGCACCTCACTCACGAGGCGGCCGCCGGTCGAGTAGGTGTCGTCGATGTCCTGCTGGTGACCCTTCCAGTAGGACTCCCAGTGCTCCAGCGTCGAGGCGCGCGCCATCGTCCCTCCTGCGTTCAGGTCCCGTGCGACAGGCGGTCGGCCAGTCGCGGGGGAAGTCCGGCCGAACGGATGCGCGCCTGCGCGGCATCCACGTCGTAGGCCACACGCACCGACTCGACGGTGCATGCGGCGTCATCCCACAGCGCGTAGCCCGCGCGCGGATCGTGGTCGCGCGGTTGCCCGACGCTCGGCACCACCACGAGGTGGCGGCGGTCGGGACGCAGACGCACGAGCGCCTCGTGCGTCGCGGTCGGGAGCGCGCTGCCCGCGCGTTCGAACACGACCGGCAGGTGCGAGTGCCCGGCGAAGACGAGCGCATCGTCGCACGCGTCGAACGCGACCTGCGCGTCGTAGGCGTCCACCACGTACGGCCACGAGCCGGTGTCGGCGGGCGACGCGTGCACGAGCAGCGCGCCGTGCCAGTGCGCGCGCCGCGACAACCCGCGCAACCACTCGCGATGCGCCGGGGCGAGCACGCCCGCGGTCCAGTGCGCGGCGGTGGCGGCCGCGGGCGTGAACGAGTCGGCCTCGGCCGGGTCGCAGGCCGCGGCGTCGTGGTTGCCGAGCAGGGCCACCGCGACCCGACCGCGCAGACGCTCCACGCACTCGTTCGGCGATGCCCCGTAGCCGACGAAGTCGCCGAGGCACGCGACGTCGGTCACCCCGCGGGTGGCCAGGTCGGCGAGCACCGCGTCGAGCGCCTCGAGGTTGCCGTGCACGTCGCTCAGGAGGGCGTGGAGCATCAGAACTCGTCCGGCCTCAGGGTGCGGGCGACGCGATCGAGCACGCCGTTCACGAACCGGCCCGACTCGTCGCTGCCGAAGGTGCGTGCGATCTCGATGGACTCGTCGAGCACGACGCGCGCGGGCGACCCCGGACGCGCGAGCAGCTCGGCGACCGAGATGCGCAGCACCGCGCGATCGGTGGCGGCCAGACGCGGCAGCGACCACTTGGCGTCGAGCGCCGACTGCAGCGCGTCGTCCACCTCGGGGCCGCGCGACTCGAGCAGCGAGACGACGTCGACGACCAGTTCCAACTGGTCGGGCGCGAGTCCCTCCTCCTCGGGCCGACGGCGCTCCCACGACACCGGGTACGAATCCCCCGACAGGTCGGCTTGGTAGGCGACCCGGAACGCGGCCTCGCGCGCCAACCGGCGCCCCGTCGAGCGCGGGCTCACGACCGCCCCCGCTGCGCGACCGCGAGTGCGGCCATGTGCACCGCCGCGAGCGCGACCTGCGAACCCATGTTGCCGTGCTCGCCCCCACTGCGCGCCTCGGCCTGCGCGGCCTCGTGCACCGCGAGCACGCCGTTCAGCACGGGCACGCCGGTGTCGAGCGCGACGCGCTGCAGCCCCTGCGCGACCGACTCGGCCACGAGGCGGAAGTGCTCGGTCTCGCCGCGGATGAGCACGCCGAACGCGAGCACCGCGTCGGCGCGGCCGGAGTCGGCCGCCCACGCGGCCGCGACCGGCAGTTCGAAGCTGCCCGGTACCCACGTGACCTCGACGTGGTCGTCGGCCACGCCCTGGGCGCGCAGCGTGGCGAGCGCGGCGTCCACCATGCGGCGCACGAACACCTCGTTCCAGCGCGCGGCGACGATGACGTGACGGGGCGCGCTCACTCGCCGCCTCCGGCCAGTTCGAGCAGGTGCCCGAGCTTGTCGCGCTTGGTCGAGAGGTAGCGACGGTTGTGGCGGTTGGTCTTCATCTGCACCGGCACGCGCTTCTCGATCGTGAGCCCGTACGCCTCGAGCCCCACCACCTTGCGCGGGTTGTTGGTGAGCAGGTGGATGCGGCGCACCCCGAGGTCGGCGAGGATCTGCGCACCGATGCCGTAGTCGCGCAGGTCGGCGGCGAACCCGAGCTTGAGGTTGGCGGTCACGGTGTCGTAGCCGCGGTCCTGCAACTGGTAGGCGCGCAGCTTGTTCTCGAGCCCGATGCCGCGCCCCTCCTGCCGCAGGTAGAGCAGCACACCGGTGCCGTGCTTGGAGATGGCACGCAGCGCGGCGTGCAACTGCGGACCGCAGTCGCAGCGCTGCGAACCGAACACGTCGCCGGTGAGGCACTGCGAGTGCACGCGCACCAGCGACGGCTTGCGCGCCGACGGGCGCCCCTTCACGAGCGCGATGTGGTGGTCGCCGTCGAGCACGCTCTCGTAGAGGTGCAGCATGAAGTCGCCCTCGGCCGTGGGCAGCGGCACCTGCAGCAGCGGACGCACGAGCTGCTCCTGCTGGCGGCGCCACGCGATGAGGTCGCGGATCGTGAGGATGCCGAGCCCGTGTCGGCGCGCGAACGCCTGCAGCGCGGGCAGGCGCATCATGTGTCCGTCCTCGTCGAGGATCTCGCACACCGCGGCGGCGGGGTTCAGGCCCGCGAGGCGGCACAGGTCGGGCGCGGCCTCGCTGTGGCCGGCGCGGCGCAGGACGCCGCCGGGCACCGCGCGCAGCGGGAAGATGTGGCCCGGGCGCACGAAGTCGGCGGCGCGGGACTGCGGACGCGCGATGGCGCGCAGCGTGCGCGAGCGGTCGAACGCCGAGGTGCCGGTGGTCGTGCCGCGGCGGACGTCCACCGACTCGGTGAACGGGGTGCCGAACTTGGAGGTGTTGTCGGAGACGAGCAGCTTGAGCCCCAGGCGATCGGCGGTCTCGGCCGAGACCGCGGCGCACAGGATGCCCCGACAGTGCTTGACCGCGAAGTTCACGAGCGCCGGCGAGGCGTGCTCGGCGGCGAACACGATGTCGCCCTCGTTCTCGCGGTCCTCGTCGTCCACGACGACGATCATGCGACCGGCCGCGATGCGGCGGACCGCCTCCTCGACGCCGATCATGACACCGTCCTCGCGACGGGTGCGGGCGCGCGCGGACGGCGCGGGCCGGGAACGGCGGGCAGTGGTCACGGGGGTCACGGTCATCGTCCCTCGCCCGGGAACTCGAGCATGCGCGCGAGGTAGCGGGCCAGCAGGTCCACTTCGAGGTTCACCCGCGTCCCCGGCCGGTATTCCCCGGCCGTGGTGACGGCGAGCGTGTGCGGAATGTACGCGATTTCGAACCGGTCGGCGTGCAGACCGGCCACGGTGAGACTCACCCCGTCCACGGTCACGCTGCCCTTCATGGCGACGAACCGGTGGAGGGGTTCGGGGTACCCGATCGCGACGCGGCAACCGTCGCCCTCGGGCGTGACGGCGAGCACGGTCCCGACCGCGTCGACGTGCCCCTGAACGAGGTGACCGCCGAGCCGGTCGCCCATGCGAAGCGAGCGTTCGAGGTTCACGGGCGCGCCCTCGCGCCAGTCGCCGAGCGTGGTGCGCGCGAGCGTCTCGGGCACGGCCTCGACCGCGAACCGCCCGGGCTCGACCGCGACCGCGGTGAGGCAGCAGCCGGAGCACGCGATGCTGTCGCCGATCGCAGCGTCGGCGGTGACGTGCGCGGCGGCGATCCAGAACCGACGGCCCTCGGGCCGCACCTCGACGGCGCTCACGCGCCCGAGTTCCTCGACGAGTCCGGTGAACATCGTCAGTCCTCCAGGTCCACGGCGATGCGCAGGTCGTCGCCGACGCGCGTCGCCTGCGCGAAGCGTCCGCGGGCCGCGGACGCGAGCGCGCGGTCGAGCCCCTCGCACCACGACCGGCCGCCGCCCAACACGACCGGAGCGGTATGGAGCACGAGCCGCTGCACGAGCCCGGCGCGCAGGAACGCGGACCCCAGAGCAGGACCGCCCTCGAGCATCACCTCGTGCCGCCCCTCGCGCACGAGCCGCTCGGCGAGCGCGACCGGCGAGACGCGCCCACGCACGGCCGGCAGGCGCCACACGGTGACGCCGCGCGCCACGAGCGCGCGCTCGCGAGCGACCGGCGCGGTGGTCGTGCACGCCACCACGGTGCCGCGCGCGAGCGTGCGACCGAAGAGCACGAGCGTGTGCGGCAGGCGCAGGCCCGAGTCCACCACGACGCGCAACGGCGACGGGCCGCGCACCCCGTGGCGCACGGTGAGCCGCGGATCGTCGGCACGCGCGGTCCCCGCCCCCACCACGATGGCATCCGAGGCCGCGCGCAAGCGATGCGCGTCGGCGCGCGCGGCGGCCCCCGTGATCCAACGCGACCGGCCGCGCGCGTCGGCGACGCGACCGTCGAGTGTGGCGGCGACCTTCCACGTGACGCGCGGGCGCCCCGTGGCGTGCGCGCGCCGGTAGGCTGCGAGCTGCGCGTGGGCCTCGTCGGCGAGCACACCGGTCACGACCTCGATCCCGGCCGCCCGCAGCCGGCGCAGGCCGCGCCCGTTCACGCGCGGGTCGGGGTCGCGCATGGCGACCACGCAGCGCGTGATGCCCGACGAGATGACCGCGTCGGTGCATGGCGGGGTGCGGCCCCAGTGCGCGCACGGCTCGAGCGTCACGTACAGGGTGGCGCCGCGCGCGCGGCGCCCGGCGTCGGTGAGCGCCTCGACCTCGGCGTGCGGACCGCCGACGACGCGATGCCAGCCCACGCCGACCACCCGCCCCGCACGGGCCACGACCGCACCCACGACCGGGTTGGGCGCGGTACGGCCCCGCCCGCGCTCGGCGAGCGCGAGGGCGCGGCGCATGAGGCGCACGTCGGTCTGAGGGTCTTGGGGAAGGCGTGCGGTCATGGGGCCCCGGTGAGGTTCACGGGGCGTGTTCCGACGCCATGCACGGCCGAGGGCATGGCCGTGGAACGGCCGCCCTGGATCGGTCCCGCATGACGCTTCCCTTCTTCCATCCCGACTGTCACGGTCGGCCCCGGAATCACACCGGGTCTGCTCCGGGCCTGCTGCGCCCGGGGCTCGCGGGCTGTACCGCCGGTGGGGACTTGTCACCCCGCCCCGAAGGAGAAGCTGAGCGCACAGTCTAGCGGCCGAGCCTCCCGGCGGCAATCGCCGCCCCTGCCGCGACCACTGCGACGGAACCTTCACGGACTGCCCCAACTCGTTGCGGCCCAGCGACTCTCGGCCGCCCTCTCCGGCCCATCGGGAACCGGTGCACGGACGGCCCACGAGGGCGTACCTCGGCCGCACCCACCCTGCCGGGTGACCACGCGAACGGCCACCCGCCCGAGGGCGAGTGGCCGTCGTGTCCGCGATCGCGGAAGCGGTTACTTGAGGTACGTCACCACGCGGGTGTGCGTCCCCTGGGCGGTCACGAGGCGCGCGAAGTACACGCCCTCGGACAGACCACGACCCGCATCGTCACGGCCGTCCCACTCGAGGCTGAACTCGCCGGCCTCACGCACACCGCTGGTGAGCGTGCGGACGCGACGGCCGTCCACCGAGTAGACCTCGAGATCCGCGCGCCCCGACTTCGCGAGCGCGAAGCGGAAGGTCGTGCGCTGGTTGAACGGGTTCGGCATCGCCGGCGCGAAGGCCGTGGTGTACGCCTTGGCCTGGATGCGGCTCAGCGCGAACGGCACCTCGAACTCGCGGTTCTCGACGTCGCGACCCTCGATGCGGGCCACGTCGATGCGCGCGTCCCCCGCCTTCTTGACGCGGAAGCGGACGATGGCGAAGTCACCCTCGCCCACGAGGCCGTTGCCGGCGCCCGTGAACGACGCACCATCCACCGTGCCGGGGGCCGGCGAGAACACCAGACCGCCCTGCGCGAGGACCACGTCACCGGCCGAGTACCCGATGGGCTCCACGACCATGGGATCCCACGTCAGGCCCACCGAGAGCGCCTGCATGCGGCCCGTACCCGTGAACTTCATGCGCACCGCGAGCTCGCCACCGACCGGAGCGGACTCCGGCACGACGAGCTCCACGGCGTCCGAACCCGACGCCGCCGGGCGAGCGCGCGAGGCGCCACCGTTGGCGACCGGCTGGGCGTTGATGGAGGCCAGCGCGAGGTCCTCGAAGTTGATGAGCCTGTCCACCACCGGACGATCGTGCACCGAGGTGCCGGTCGTCGGGCCGATGTCGAGGAACCGCACGTTACCGATGGCCGAGCCCGACATGCCGTAGTAGGCGTTCAGCACGTTGATGTCGAGGCTCGTGACCAGGTTGTCGCCCGGCTTGCCGCTGTTGCAGTCCGCGCACGCCACGTCACCGAGCGGGGTAAGGACTTCCGCATGTCCACATGGCCCGCTCGGATCGGGCGGCCTGGGTGCTCCCCCCCCCGGCCGCCGCCACCCCGTCGCCCCCCGAACCTCGATGCTCCTCGCCGCAAGAGGCTCGCTACGACCGGCCAACGCGAAGGCCACCCCCGTGGGGGTGGCCTCGCGTGAAACCGTGACCGGGATCGGCGGCTATCGCAGGAACGTCACCACCCGCGTGAAGCGGCCCTGCGGCGTGACCAGTCGAGCGTAGTAGACGCCCGCCGGGAGCGTGCGGCCCTGGTCGTCGGCGCCGTTCCACTCGAGGCGGTACTC
>JBJTRI010000092.1:0-7869 GCA_046076045.1 bacterium | reverse complement strand
GCCATGCGGCCGGTCGGCGAGAGGTCGCGCACGCACTCGAACCGCGCCAGCGCCTCGACCGGGTCCAGGTGCTCGAGCGCCGCGAAGTCGATGCTCGCCCACGACGCGCGCGCGACGCGCACGCTCACCAGGTACTCGTCGCCGAGTCGAGCGGTGGCGGGGTCGCGGCGCTGCGAGTATCCCGACGCCACCACCTCGCCCACCGACGGCAGCACGCGGAACGCCACCCCGACCACGCGGAACAACACCGCGTGCACGTGCGCCGCGTACGCACGGCGCACCTCGTCCTGCGTGCGCTGGCGCACGTTCAACTTGAGTCCGCGCGCCGCCATGGCCGCGTCGCGCACGGGAACGTCCTCGAGCTCGGGCAGGTCCACGTCGAGCACGAGCCGCGTGCCGTCGTCGTCGAGCGCGAACCGCACCTCGGTGGCGCGCGGCCACTCCAGGCGGTCGAGCGCATCCTCGAGCCACAGCTCCATGGTGGCCGCGTCGTGCCGCAGCGCGTGCTCCAGCGCCGCGCGCGCGGCCGCCTGCGTGCGCTCGTGGGTCGCACGCGCCGAAGCCCACTCGGCCTGCGCGCGCGCGTACTCGTCCATGGCCATGTCGTGATCGGCACGCTGGCGGTCGAGACGGCCGGGCAGCACGCGGTCCCAGAACCCGGGCGTGGGCGGCTCGGGTGCCACGGGCTGCGGCGCGGCGAACGGCTCGGGCGTGAACGGCGACACCCACTCGGGCGACGGCGTGCGCCGGTGCAGGTGCGCCAACTCGTCGAAGCCCGCGTCAATCTCGCGCTCGCGCTGCGCCAACCACTCGCGCAGCCGCGGCTCGTGCTCGCGTCGCACGCGCCGCTCCACCGCCGGCTCGAGCGCCTGCCCCTGACCGTCGGTGAGTACCAGCCGGCCGTGCTCGTCGAGCGCCATGTTGAGCACGAGCCGCACCGAACCGCTCGCCACCGGTGCGTCGTCGGGCTCGGGCGGCGAGACCTCGCGGTCGCGCGCCTCGACCACGCGATCGGGTTCGACCACGGGCGGGACGTCGTCACCGGGTCGCTCGTCGCGTTCGCGAGAGGCGCGCGAGCGAGTCACGGGCGGCGGGTCGTCGTCGTCGCGCGCGTCGCGCCGCGCACCGCCGTCGAGCCGCTGCCGGAACGACATGCCCGTGCCCGGCACGCCGAGGTTGCCGTACACACCGCGCCGCCCCAGGTTGATGCTGGCCCCGGGCACACCCGCGCTCAGGCTGACGCCGCCCAGCCCGAGGTTGAGTCGCACCCCGGGCAGCAGGCGGATGCTGCGGCGGAACCGGAACCCCACGGTGGGACGCCTACCGCTTGGCGCCCGCCAGCATGGCGGCGGTGAACTCGCGTACGCGCGCGGCCACCGAGTCGGGCTGGTCCTTCATGAACCACGCGCCGGCGTCGGCGATGCGCGTGACGGTGAGCGTGGTGTCCTCCCACCCGAGCCGCTTGAGCACCGCGCCCGAGGTGGTGCCCTTCTCCCACATACCGTCGGTGGCGAACACGCGCACGGGCAGCTTGAGCGCCTTGGCGTCCTTGTTGCCGTCGCTGTAGAAGGTCTCGCGCACGTACGCCTTCATGGTGACGGCCGGCGTGGCCGAGATCATGGCGTACAGCTGCTGGCTCTGCGTGGTGTCGCGGCCCATGCGGCTGAACATCATGCGCGAGACCTGCTCGTAGTTGGTGTCCATGTAATTGAGGAACATCTTCTTCTGCTGGTCGTCGATCTGCATCGCCATGCCCACGGACACGTCGACGAGCATGAGTCCCTTGGCGCGCGACGGGTTGGCCGCGAGCGCGGCCATGGCGACGCGCCCGCCCATCTGGTGCGCGACCACCACGGTGCTGTCGGGGTTCAGGCGCGCGAGCACGACGTCGAGCGCCTCGCCCGCGGTGGCGAAGGTGAACGGATCGGGCAGCGGGCTGTCGCCGTGCCCCGGCAGGTCCACCAACACGATGCGGTGGTTGGGCAGCAGCTTGCGCGCCGACGCCAACCAGTCGGTGCGCGACAGCCCCATGGTGTGCACGAACACCACCGTGGGCCCGCGCCCGAGCTCGGTGGTCTTGAGCGCGACGGGCTCGGCGTGGAGCGGCGCGAGCGAAGCGGTGAGCAGCGCGAGGACGAGAACGACGATCACGGGACGACGCATCGCGGACTCCAGGTCGGCGGGACGGGGGGCGCCCCGAGGGGCGCGAGGGGGGCGGACGAGGATCGGATGACATGAAGGATACCCGGTTCGCGGCACAACGGTGGACAGGACGGGCGGCACGCCCCGCCCCAACTCCCCCCTTGCGTTACTGCACATCCGTGCAGTAAGGTGCCCGTGCGCTCGGTTCGCGGCCGGTTCCGCGCTGGGGGATCGCCCATGAGGCGGCCCGCGCGGCTCTCCGTCCCGCTCATGCCAGGCGCACACCAGGACACGCCAGGTCCCGGTCCCCGACGACCCGGGTCGCGGGCGCGGCGCCATGCCGTCGCCCCCGCCCGGGCTCGCGGGGCTCGTTCCCACCCACCCCGTATGCGCAGCGAAACCCTCCACGAGGCCGTCTCCGTGCGTGCCGACTTCCAGGGCGGCACGGTCACCCCGGTGGCGTTCCGCCGTCGGGCGCGCGAGCACCGCGTCGCCCGCGTGAACGCACGCTGGATCGACCGCGCCGGCCGTCACCCGCGGTTCTACTTCTCCGTCACCGACGAGAGCGGCGACGTCTACCAACTCCAACTGCAGGGCGGCGACCTCATGTGGTGGCTCGACATGGTCGCGCTCGACGGCTGATCCGTTCCAACACGCGCGCGCGGGGAAACCACACCTCGCCCCACACCGTCCGCGCGCGCGTGAACCCTTCGCACCCGCTCCCGCGCCGCGTCCCCGCCGTCGGCGCCCACGCCCACACCAACCCTCGCTCGCACCCGCCGCCTTCGCCGCGGCGCCGGGACCGCACACCACGTGCGGACCCGCCCGGTCACGAACCACACGGCACCCGTGGATACCGGGTCGCGCGCCGCGGTGGAGGGGTCGGGAACGAGCGACACGCCCGCGCGCGCGCAGCACGCCGCGCGGGCCCGAGACACGGGTGGTCCCACGACCGAGGCCGGCATCTGCGGGGATGGCCGCGTCCCCGGCGTGGGCCACCCGCTCCGTCCCGGCGGCCCTCGCCCCACGCCCCACTCGCCCACCGCCCCGCCTCGCCCGCCGGTGGACGCCCCGGAGACGCCCATGTCGTCCGCTCCCGATCGCGCCCCCGCGCGCACCGCATCCTCGTCCGACTCGCCCCCAACGCAGCCCGCGCTCGCCGCCGACGCGCCCACGCACGACACGCGCGACACACACGACACGCACGACACGCACGAGCCTCGCACCGTGCTGCACGTGGACATCGACGCGTTCTTCGCCTCGGTCGAGCAGCAGCGCGATCCGCGCCTGCGCGGGCGGCCGGTCATCGTGGGCGCGGGCGTCATCGCGTCGTGCTCGTACGAGGCGCGGCGGTTCGGGCTCAAGGCCGGCATGCCGCTGGGCGAGGCGCTGCGCCGCTGCCCCGACGCCGTGGTGGTCGCGGGCCACGCGCAGGTGTACCGCTGCTACGCCGAACGCCTGTTCGAACGCTGCCGCGAGCTCTCGCCCGACGTCGAGACCCACCTCGACGAGGCCTACCTCGAACTCACCGGGACTCGGCGTCTGCACGGCGACTTCCTCGAGGCCGCCGCGCAGCTCAGGCACACCATCCACGCCGACACCGGGCTCACCGTCACCTGCGGCATCGGCCCCAACCGCATGCTCGCCAAGCTCGTGGGCAAGACCCGCAAGCCCAACGGTCTCGCCCGCGTGCACGCGCACGAGGCCGAGGCGTTCCTCACCGCGCGCCCCATCGAACAACTCGCCGGTGTGGGGCCCGCACACGCCCGCACGCTGCGCGGCATGAACCTGCGCACCATCGGCGAGCTGCGCGTGCTGCCCGTCGGCACGCTCGAGGCGTTGTTCGGCGCGGCCGGGCGCCTGCTGTACGAACGCTGTCGCGGACGCGACACCGCGCCCATCGTGGCGCGCGAGGTGCCCGTGTCGATCTCGCGCGAGACCTCGTTCCACACCGACACCGCCGACCCGCGCGCCATCGAGGGCATGCTCGAGTACCTGGTCGGCCGCGCCTGCCGCGCCGCGCGCGAGTCGTCGCTCGCCGCGCGCACCGTGGGCGTGCGGTTGCGCTACCCCGACGGCGAGTCGGCCGTGCAGGAGCGCACGCTGCCGCAACCGAGCGCGGTGGACCCCGTGGTGCTGGCGCTCGCGCTGCCCGTGCTGCACCGCCTGCACACGCGCCGCGTGGCGCTGCACGCGGTCGGCGTCACGCTGTCGAACCTCGTGGTGGGCGCCGCCGAACAAGGCGCGCTGTTCGACGAACGCGAGGCCGGGCGCCGTGCCGCGCTGTGCGCCGCACTCGACCGCGTGCGCGGCGACTTCGGACACGGCGCGGTGGTCTCGGGCCGCGCGCTGCACCTGCGCGGCACGCTGCCCGAGGATCGCAACGGGTTCGTGCTGCGCACCTCGTCGCTCACCAAGTAGGCGCCGCCGTGTCCCCGTTCACGCTGCGGCACGGGCGCGTCGCGTCGCCGGGGCGTCGTCACGCGTCCGCGCCACACACGGATCGGCTCACCACGCGGGTTCGGCCGTGACGCGGTTCACCCCGCTGCGCGTGCGCTCGCACGGCTCGCTGCTCGCGGGCGTGGCCTCGCCCGAGGCGCTGTGCGAACGCGCCGCCGCGCTGGGCCACGTCGCGCTGGGCCTCACCGACCGCGACAACCTGCACCTCGCGGTGCGGTTCCTCACCGCCGCACGCGGCTGCGGGCTCGCACCGGTGATCGGCGCCGAACTCACCGCGCGCGGCGCACGCTCGTCGGTGCTGCTGCTGCCGTTCGACCGCCGCGGCTGGGCGAACCTGTGCGCGCTCGTCACCGCGCGCCACCTCGACGACGCGTTCGCGCTCGCACATGCCGTGGGCGCACACCACGCCGGACTGCACGTCGTCGCCGAGTCGCCCGCACTCGCCACCGCACTGCTCGCCGCCGGCGTGCCAGCCGCGATCGGCGCGGCCGACGAACGCGCACACGGGCGCACGCGACGCAACGGCGGCGCGGCGGGTTCGGGTGGGTTGTGGTTGGGCGTGCGCGGGCTCACCGCCGAACGCGCGGGGCTGCGCGCGCGGCTCGGCGAGGCGTGGCGGCTCGGCGTGCCCGCCGTGGCCACGGGCGACGTGTGGTTGCTCGAGCCCGCCGACCACGAGACGCACCGCGTCGCGGTGGCCGCCGCCCGCGGCGAGCTGCTCGAACGCCTGCCCCCGTCGGCGTTCTGCGCGCGCGACGCCTGCCTGACCGCACCCGAGGTCTGGGCGCAACGCATCCGCGCGCTGTGCGCGGGTGCGGGTTGCGCCGAGCAGGCCGACCCGCTGCTCGAGAACAACGCCGCACTCGTCGCACGCGTGCGCTGGACGCTCGCCACCGGCACGCCCATCTTCCCGCGCGCGCCGCTGCCCGAGGGCGTGAGCGGCCCCGCGCACCTGCGCGAACTCGCGCTGCAGGGACTCGCGCGCCGCTATCCGGCGTCGGGCCCGGGGCGCGCCCGCGCCGCCACGCGCCGCGACGCGCTCGCACGACTCGACACCGAACTCGCGATCGTGGACCGCATGGGGTTCACCGACTACTTCCTGCTGGTCGCGAGCATCGTGGGGTTCGCGCGCGCGCGCGGCATCCCCACCGTGGGCCGCGGCTCGGGCGCCAGCTCCATCGTGTCGTACGCGCTGGGCGTGACCAGCGTGGACCCGCTGCGCCACGGCCTGTGCTTCGAGCGGTTCCTGCACCCGCAGCGCCGCGACTGCCCCGACCTCGACGTGGACCTGTGCTGGCGGCGGCGCGACGAGGTGATCGCGCACGTCTACGACACCTACGGTCACGACCGCGTCGCCATGATCAGCACGCACGCCACGCTGGGGCCGCGCTCGGCGTTCCGCGAGGCCGCCAAGGCGCTGGGCGTGCCGCTGCCGCGCGTCAACGCACTCGCGCGCCGCGTGCCGCGCCAACTCGACGCGTCGGCGCTCGAGCACGCGCTGCGCGACGCGCGCCACCCGCACGCGTTCGGCCCCGAGTTCCGCGAACCTCGCCTGGCCGAGGCGCTGCGTCTGGCCGCGCGCCTGGCCGGGGCGCCGCGCCACCTCTCGGTGCACTGCGGCGGGCTGGTGATCGGCGACCGCGAGCTCACACACCACCTGCCGCTCACGCGCGCCGCCAAGGGCGTGGTGGTGTCGCAGTTCGAGATGCGCGCGGTCGAGGCGATCGGGCTGGTCAAGATGGACCTGCTCGGCAACCGCGCCATCACCATGATCGGTGAGTGCGAGTCGCTCGCCCGCACCGCGCAGACACCCGACGCACACGAGACCCGCTTCGTCATCCCCGACGACGACCCGATCGCCGCCGCCGCTCTGTCCGCCGGCGACACGCTCAACTGCTTCCAACTCGAGTCGCCCGCCATGCGCCACCTGCTGCGCATGCTCGCGCCGCAGGTGCTCGACGACGCCATCGCCGCGGTCGCGCTGGTGCGCCCCGGCGCGGCCGAGTCGGGGGCCAAGGAGGCGTTCTGCCGACGACGCCGCGGCCTCGAGCCGGTGTCGTTCCCGCACGCGCGCCTGCACTCCACGCTGGCCGACACGCAGGGCCTGCTGCTCTACGAGGAGGACGTCATGCGCGTGGCGTCGGCGTTCTGCGGCCTTCCGCTCGCCGAGGGCGAGACGCTGCGACGCGCCATCGCCAAGGCGCGTGACGACGAGGAGTTCCGGTTCCTGGAATCGGGGTTCGTGGCGCAAGCCACGCGCACCGGCGTCACCACCGACCAAGCCCGCACGGTGTGGCGCGAACTCGCGCGGTTCGCGGCCTACGCGTTCTGCAAGGCGCACGCCGCCGGCTACGGCGGGCTCGCGTGGCAGAGCGCCGCACTCAAGGCGCGCTTCCCCGCCGAGTGGGCGGTGGCCGTGCTGCACCACCACGCCGGCATGTACCCCACCTGGGTGCACGTCGAGGACCTGCGACGCGGTGGCGTGGGCCGCGCCCCCGTGCGGTTCCTCGCCCCGTGCGTCGAGCGCTCGGCGTGGGACAGCACGCTCGTGCCCACCCCTTACGGTCCGCGCGCGGTGCGCGTGGGCCTGCACCGCATCGCGGGCCTCACGCACACCACCGCCCACCGCGTGCTCGCCGCACGCCCGTTCGCCGGGCTCGCCGACCTCGTCGATCGCGTCCGCCCCAGCGCACCCGAACTCGACGCGCTCATCCTCGCGGGCGCGCTCGACCATCTGGCGCACGCCCCGCATCGCACGCGCGCATCGCTGCGACTCGAGGCGCGCGTGCTCGCGGCGCTGGGTGCGGCCGCACCCGCACGTGCCCGTGCGGCCACGCGCACCGCCACGCTGCCGTTCGACGACCCCGCGCACTCGCTCGTGGTGGCCAGTGCACCGCGTCCCGGCGGCGAGGCGGTGCCCGAACTCCCCGAACTGCCACCCGCCGAACTCGTGCGCGGCGAGTTCGAGGCCACGGGGCTGTGGTTCAGCGCACACCCGCTCGAGGTGTTCGCCGCGCCGGACCTACTCGCCGACGTCACGCCCGCCGAACGGCTCGAGTCGCTCGTGGGTCAGCGCGTGCGCGTGTGCGGGATCCCGTGCGCCATGCGTCGCGTCGAGACGCGCGGTGGTGGCGCCATGTCGTTCGTCACGCTGGCCGACCGCACCGGGCTCGTGGAGTGCGTGCTGTTCCCCGACGTGCACCGACGCTTCGGGGCGGCGCTGCGCGACACGCTGGTGTGGGCCGAGGGCCGCGTCGGCGAGACCCT
>JBJTRI010000091.1:0-32112 GCA_046076045.1 bacterium | reverse complement strand
GCGAGCGGGCCGGCGCCCAAGGTGCACGAGGTGGTGCCGTCGCCCGACGGGCAGTGGCAGCTCACGCAGGTCGAGCGGCATCCGGACGATCCGGGACTCAAGGGCACCACGTGGCAGTTGCTGCTCGGGCCCGTGGGCATGCCGCCCGACAGCGCCAAGCCGGTGTTCGACGCGCAGGACCTGGTGCCGACCGCCACGTGGCGCACCGCGGACTCGGTGGACATCGTGGCCACGGGCCCGGCGGAGCGGCTCACCGCGCTGCCGACGTCGTGGCACACCATGAACACCGTGCTCGGTCGCGACGGCCAGCGCCACAGTTTCGCGTTCGCGGTGGTGGCGAAGGCTCGCTAGTCCCGCCACAAGAGAGGTCGTGAGGTCCCCGGTGCGCGCGTCGCGCCGGGGACTTCTGCTGCCGTGAAAGACTTTTCGTCCCGCACGGCCGGGGGATGCACGAAGGCCCGGGACGCTCCGCGCATCCCGGGCCTTCACGAGGCATACCGCCGCGTCAGCGCTGGGTTGCGGCCGCTTCCTCGCGCTGCAGCGACTCCCACCAGAACGCACCGCGCTTGCGCGCGCGCGGCGCGATCTCGTCGAGCGTCGAGGCGTCGTACAGGCGAACGTTCTGCATGACGCGCGACAGACTCGCGGTCTGACGGATGTCGCTGAGCGGGTCGCGGTCGAACACCAGCAGGTCGGCGAGCTTGCCCGGTTCGAGCGAGCCCAGGTCGCGGTCGTAGCCCAGATAGCGGGCGCCGCCCAGCGTGGCGCAGCGCAGCGCCTCGTGCGGCGTCATGCCGCCGAGCACCAGGCTCCAGATCTCCCAGTGCGCGCCCAGACCCTCGCGCTGGCCGTGCGCACCGATCTGCACGCCGACGCCGGCCCGATGCAGCTTGTTCGCCTCCTCGGCCACCGTGATGTGGTTCCACTCATCGTCCGGCGCGGTCTGCGGGCGACGTGCGCGCGCATCGAGCGTGCGACGCGGCACGAACCGCTGCAGGCGCTCGTCCGCCCACACCGGCGTCTTGGCGTAGAAGTAGTGCTCGCCGTCGAGGCCGCCGTAGGCCACGTTGAACGTGGGCGTGTAGCCCACCTTCGTGCCGCTCCACAGCTGCACCACGTCGTCGTACACGCGCGCGATCGGCAGGGCGTGCTCCACGCCCGTGTGCCCGTCGATGACCATGGTCATGTTGTGCGGGAACAGCGCGCCGCCCTCGGGCACCACGCTCATGCCCAGACGGCGTGCGGCCTCGAGCACCTGCTGGCGCTGGTCACGGCGCGGCTGGTTGTAGCTCTTCACGCTGTGCGCGCCGTAGGCCTGCATGCGGCGCAGGTGCATGAGCGCGTCGCCCACGCTGTCCACCTCGGCACGGAAGTCGCCCTTGGCGCCGTACAGGATGGTGCCGGTCGAGAAGATGCGCGGTGCCGTGAGGCGGCCGGCGCGCTGCATCTCGGCGTGCGTGAAGATCTCGTACGAGTCGTTCGAGGGGTCGTGCAGCGTGGTGACGCCGAACGCGAGCGAGGCCGCGTCCACCCACGAGCGCTGCGGGATGAGGCCCTCGGAGCCCATCGAGCCGTGCCAGTGGCAGTCCACGAACCCGGGCGTGAGCGTGCGCCCCTTCGCCTCGATGACCGTGGCGCCGGCCGGGATCGTCACGCTGGCGCGCGGCCCGACCGCGGCGATGCGGTTGCCGGTCACCACCACGGTGCCGTCCTCGATCACCTCGTCGCCGCGCATGGTCGCCACGCGTGCACCCACGAACGCGATCGAGCCGGTGGGCCGGTCGGCCGCGAGCTTGAAGCCGATCGGGACCGAGCGCGGGGCACGCGCGGCGAGCGAGTCCGCACCTCCGGGCACGAACGCGAACAACTCGCGCAGGTCGCGCGAGTACAGCGTGGCCCCGAGCGCCCAGTGCAGGGTGCGCGAGTCCGCCGACCAGCCGATCCAGTCCCCGGACTGGTCCGAGACGAGCCGCGCGGGCAGCTCGCGCATGGACGGCCCGATGCTGATGGGGCGTCCGGCACGCACCGCCGGTGCGACCCAGACCTTGAACCGCTCGCGGAACGCCAGCCACTGCTCGTCGGGGGACAGGCGTAGTTCGGTGAAGTACACGCCCTTCACGTGCGTGCGCTCCTCGGTGCCGTCGAGCGCGATGCTGAACAGCGAGCGCTCGTCCTCGTCGGCGCCCGCGACATCGATCAGGTACAAGCGGTCCGAGGCGCGTCCGAACTGGGGCATCATGCCGCGGCGCGTGATGCGCTTGGGGGTCCCACCGGCCACCGCGACCCGCCAGATGCCGTGCTCGAGCGGTCGCGCGTTGTCGAACAGCGCGCCTGCTGCGGTCGCGCGATACACCACCGTGGCGCCGTCGGGCGAGAACGCGGGCTCCACGTAGCGACCCGGACGCGGCGTGAGCACGCGGCCCGCGGTACCGCCGGCCGAGCTCACGACACGCACCGCCCCCAGCGTGGAGTCGTTCCACGACGTGTAGGTCACCCAACGACCGTCGCGCGACCATGTCGGGTAGAACTCCCAATGGTCGTCCTGGGTGGTGAGGCGGCGCGGGCGGCCGTCGGGCAGCGACTTCACCCACAGGTGGCCGAGCGCGGAGTACAGCACGCGATCGCCCTGCGGCGAGACGCTCACCCAGCGCAGCATGCGCGCCTCGACCGAGTCCGGGGCCACGTCCACCACCGGTCGCACCGCTTCGGTGATGCGGCGCGTGTCGCGGACGTGGAACGGGATCGCGGTCACCGCGCGCGTCGCCACGTCCACGCGGTGCAGGCTGCCCTTGGCCCAGTACACGATCGAGCGCCCGTCCGGCGTCCAGGCGAGGCCCGGGTAAACGCCATGGATGGCCCAGATCTCCTGATGGTCGCGTTCGAGCCCGCCCACCACCGCGCGCTCGCGCCCGGTGTCGAGGTCGAGCACGTGCAACACGGTCTCGAACCGCACGCGACGAAGGAACGCGAGACGGCGCCCGTCGGGCGAGGGCGTGGGGCGCACCGCGCCGCCGGGGCCGCCGGCGATCGTCACGATCTCACCGCTCTCGCGGTCGAGGCGCTGGATCGTGTAGATCTGGCCGTTGCCGTCCTTGTTGTACTCGAACGCGTTGCCCGGCGTGGCGTCCATGCTCCAGTACAGGTAGCGGCCATCGGGCGAGAACGCCGGCTCGCCCTCGTCCTTCTGCGTCGTGCGACGCGCGGTCATCTGCACGCCGTCGCGTCCGCCGCTCGCGTGGTACAACCAGATCTCGCCCGCGCCCGCCGAGCGCGTCGAGGTGAAGTGCTTGCGTCCCGCCAGGTACTGGCCGTCGGGTGTCCACACCGGACTGTTGAGCAGTCGGAACGTCTCGGCGGTCACCGCGCGCGGGTTCGCGCCGTCGGCGTCCATCACCCATAGGTTGTCCCCGCCCGAGCGGTCGCTCGTGAACGCGATGCGTTTGCCGTCGGGCCTCCAGCGCGGCTGCTCGTCCCATGCCAGCCCGCTCGTGAGCGCGGTCGCCTCGCCGCCGCCGATCGGCAGGCGGTAGAGGTCGCCGAGCAGGTCGAACACGATCCAGCGACCGTCGGGGCTCACGTCCACGCTCATCCAGGTGCCGGTGCGCACGTCGAGCGGCACGTCGCGGTGCTCGCCCGGAGGGGTGTCCACCGACCAGCCCGCCCCCGGCTTGCCGGTGGGCATGTCGCCCGAGCCGTGCCCCGAGGCGTTCACGGCCGACGGCCACTCGCGGCAATCGGGGTCGTGGCCCTCCTCGGCGAGGGCGGGGAGGGCGAGGGACAGCACGATCAGCGCGAGTGAGGCATGCCTGCGGGAGACGATCATGGGACCTCTCGGGGACAGGGGTGGCGTGGGGGCGTGAGAATACCCTCGCAGGGGGCATGGACGCGACGCCGCGGGGGGGGGGGACATGCCGGGCACGGCTGGCCTGCTGCGATTGCGCGGGGGCGGGTATGTCGAATTGCGGTAGCGATTCGCGGAATTCCTTGTCATTCACGGGCGCCGTCCCCTAAAGTGCGCGAATCACACGGGCACCTCGCTTCGCATCTCGCGGAATTCGGATACGGCGCACTCGCCGTTCCAACCGTGTCGGATCCGGCGAAGTGCGACCCCCGACGCGTTCCTCGCGCCCATCCCGCGGTGACGCCATTCCGTCCTGCACTCCGCTCCGCGGCGGGGTATGGAGGTAGTGCGCATGCGCCTGGAGAAGAAGGCTCTCGTCCTCGCGGCCATCATGGCCGTCCTGTCCGCTCCGCAGTCCCGTGCGGTCAACGTCGTGCAGGAGCCCGCGCAGCACGCGTTCGACGTGGTCGTGGACGGTGCCCCGAATCGTCCGGCCCCGTCGGGCGCGCAGTTGATCACGACCGTCTACGACAACTCCGACCAGGCGACGTCCCCGACCGCGACCGCGTTCTCGAACACCGCGGTCACCACCCACACCTGGGGTGACGAGTTGTTCCTGACCTCGGGCGGCCTGCTCTCGGAGATGAAGTTCTCCCTCTTCAACTCGGTTTCCAGTGCCGGTACGCTGCTCACCGCGACCGTCGCGGTCGAACTCCTCAATGCCGCCACGTCCGCCTCGTTGGGCTCGTTCTCGACCGTGGTCGGGTTCGGGGCGACTGGGCTGGGGCAGGGCCAATACTCGGTGGTCACCGTCACCAACCTCGAGTCGTTGAGCATCCTCCTGTCCACGACGAACGTGCTCGTCAAGCAGCGCATCACGGCCAAGACCGGCACCGCGAGCCGCACGGGCATCGCGTCGCTCGACCCGCCTGTGGTCGGCTCCAGCCCCGCGTACTTCTTCCAGTCCAGCCCGACGGTGACCGCTGGCTTCTACACCGCGACCTCGGGGAAGCCTGTGAACGTGCTCTACCAGATCGCGGTGACGCCGCCGCCGGTCCCGGCGCGCTCGACGTCGTGGAGCCGGGTGAAGAAGCTGTATCGCTGACGCTACTCGAGGAGACTCCCTCGATACGGAACGGCCGGTCCCTCAAAGGGCCGGCCGTCTTCGTTCCTTGTGCGGCGAAGATCGTCAAGCCCAACCGGGACAATGGGTTAGCGTCCTGCTGATGGGAACCCGGTCACGGGCTCGCAACCGGTTACCTCGTGCGGCGAAGATTGTTGAGACCCCGGGGACACGGTGGTCGAGGCCACCTCGGGGAACACCGGCATCGCGCTCGCGCTCGCCGCGCGCGAGGTCGGGTGTCGCACGCTCGTGTTCATGCCCGAGCACATGAGTGCCGAGCGCGTGCGCATGATGGAGGCCGCCGGGGCCGAGGTGCGCCTCACCTCGCGTGAGGGGTCGTTCGCGGGCGCGTGCGCCCAGCGTGACGAGTAACGCGGTGTTCCGGGCCACTGGATCCCGGACCAGTTCGGCAACCCCGACAACACGCACTGCCATCGCGATCACACCGGGGCCGAGTTGGTGCGCCAGTTGCGCGATCGCGGGGTCACCCGCGTGGACGTGTTCGTGGCCGGTGTCGGCACGGGCGGCACGCTCATGGGCGTGGGCGAGGCGCTGGCCGAGTGGTCGCCCGGGGTTCGGCTGGCGGCGGTGGAGCCCACCGAGAGCGCGGTGCTGAGCGGTGGCGCGCCCGGGGACCACGGCATCATGGGGATCGGCGACGGCTTCGTGCCGGCACTGCTCGATCGCGGTCGGGTCACCGACGTGGTGCGCGTCTCGACCGCCGATGCGCACGCGGAGTGCCATCGGCTGCGGGCCGAGCGCGGCTGGTGCGTGGGGGTGAGCTCGGGCGCCAACATGGTCGCCGCGCGCACGTTCCTCGGGCACGGTCGCACCGTGGTCACGCTGTGGTCGGACTCGGCCGACCGCTATGCGTCGGTCGGGTTGGTCCCGCTCACCGGTGCGCATCGCGCTTGCCCGCTCTCGGCGGCGTGCACGAGACGCAAGGCGATGCTCGCGGCGAGTTGAGCGGCATCGGACGGACCCCAGCGTGCGACGCTCCCCGTGTGGGGCCGTTCGAGGGGGAGCGAGGCGTCAGCGATGGGGGGAGAGGCGACTCTCCGAGACGCGCGTCCGCTCGCCCAAGCTCGACGCCCCCGACGCAAGGCTCGCGTCGGGGGCGTCTCGTGTTCGGTCCGGTGGGACGTCCGCGTCAGCCGCGCTCGCGCTTGCGGGACACGTAGTCGCGTGCCTTCGCCTCCATCTCGGGGCTGCGCAGGCCGTTGGTCTTGGCCAGGGCCAGTGCGCGATCGAGCGTCCAACCACGGTCGAGCACGAGCCACGGCACCATGACCGCACCCACGCGGTTCGCGCTCGCGCAGTGCACGAACACCCCGCGCCCGTCGGTGCGCCGCAGCACCTCGCGCACCCGGTCGAACTGCGCGTCGCCGAGCGTCGCGGGCATGAACGGCACCGACTCGTAGCGCAGGCCCGCCCGCTTGGCGGTCACGGGCTCGTCGAACCCGCGGGCCTCCTCGGACGTGCGCAGGTCGAGCACGGTGTGGAAGCCGCCCTTGGCGAGCGCCTGCAGGTGGGCAGCGGCGGGCTGGCCTCCCGTGGCCACACCCGGCACCGGGCAGGCGCCGTTCGTCACCCCGGCGAGCATCGCCACGATGGCGGACGAGTCCGCGACCGGAGTGGGACGGGGCCGGGACGAGGAGGCGGCGGCCGCAGGCGCCGCGAGCGTCGCCGTGGCCACGAGTGCGGTGAGCAGGAGGACACGCTTCATGCACGGAACCCCAGGGTCTTGAGGATCGTCATCATCGGACACCACTTCGAGAACGCGCTCTGCAGCAGGTTGAGTCCGACGAACGCGGTGAACGCGAACCACCAAGGATCCACCCACACCCCGAGCGCGACGGACGCCATGATGAACACCCCCGCCACCATCCGCAAACCCTCCTCGACTCGCATCATCCGACACACCCCTTCCCGGCCGTCAGGCCATGCGTTCCACGGGCAGCACGAACACCCGTGACACCGGGTCGCCCACACCCACACGGGTCCGAACGACCGCTTCGAACGACGATCCGGTCGTGGCGTCGTCGGCGTGCAAGCGCATGTGCGGGGCGGTGCCGACGTCCGGGACTTCGACCGTCGCGCTGGGTCGCGGGGGCCGCGTTCCACTATCATCGTGCGGTCCCTTCGCGCCGTGCCCCGTTCCCCGGAGGTCCCCGTGTCCGACATCCGTCCCGACGCGCTCCCGCGTCGAGGGTTCCTGCAGATGCTCGCCGCAGTCCTCGCGCTGCCGGGTGCCGCGGTCGCACAGGCGCCCGTGCCGCCCGCCGCATCGAGCCCGCCGCCCGCACCGCCCACCGCGCCTGCCGCTCCCGGCCCCGAGGCGCGCCTGCTCGCCGACGTGCTGCGAACGCGCCATCCCGATCGCCTCACGCCCGAGCAGTGGGCCAGCGTCACCTCCGACCTCGACGGCGATCTCGCGCTCGGCCGCCGACTGCGCGCGGTGAAGCTCGCGAACGCCGACGAACCCGATTTCGTCTTCCGCCCCTGAGGTCCCCATGGACGACCGCACGCTGCTCCACCAGCCCATCCGCACGCTCGCCGAGCGTCTGCGCGCGCGCACGCTGTCGCCCGTGCGGCTCACCGAGATCGCCCTCGACCGACTCGAGCGCCATGGTCCGCGCCTGAATGCCGTCGTCACGCTGATGCGCGACTCGGCGCTGCGCGAGGCGCGCACCGCCGAGTCCGAGATCGCGAGTGGGCGCTATCGCGGACCACTGCACGGCATCCCGTACGGAGCCAAGGACCTCGTCGCCACGCGCGGCGTGCCCACCACGTGGGGCGCCGAGCCGTACCGCGAGCAGGTGTTCGACCACGACGCCACGGTGGTCACGCGCCTGCGCGAGGCGGGTGCGGTGCTGTGCGCCAAGCTCTCCATGGTCGAGTTGGCCGGCGGCATGGGCTACGACCATCCCGACGCCGCGTTCACCGGGCCCGGGCTCACGCCGTGGAACACCGACTTCTGGAGCGGTGGGTCGTCGAGCGGTCCCGGCTCGGCGGTCGCGGCCGGTCTGGTGTCGTTCGCGATCGGGAGCGAGACCTCGGGTTCCATCCTCACCCCGTCCGCGTTCTCGGGCGTGACCGGTCTGCGTCCCACCTACGGGCTCGTCTCGCGTCACGGCGCGATGGCGCTGTCGTGGACGCTCGACAAGCTCGGTCCCATGGCGCGCAGCGCCGACGACTGCGCGCGGGTGCTCGCGGCAATCGCGGGCCCCGACGACGCGGACCCGTCGTCGTCGGGGCGGCGGTTCGAGTGGAAGCCGATGGCTCCGCGCCGCGTCCGCGTGATGGTGCCGCGGGGTTCGGTGGAGAAGGTGCAGCCCGCGGTGCGCGAAAACTTCGACGCCGCCCTCGCCGCGTTGGGGGACGCCGTGACCGTGACGCGCGACGTGCCGTTCCCCGACCTGCCGTGGGGACCCGCGGTGGGTGCGATCGTGTCGGCCGAGGGGGCGAGCGCGTTCCTCGACCTCATCGAGTCGGGCGGCGTGTCGCGACTGCGCTGTCCGGCCGATCGCACCGGGCCCTACTCGGGCCTGCTGCTCCCGGCGGTGGACTACCTGCAGGCCATGCGTCTGCGCCGTCCCATGCGCGAGGCGATGGCGCGCGTGTTCGAGTCGTACGACGTCATCGCCACGCCGACGCGCGCCACGGTCGCATACCCGATCGCGCCGTTCGCGAGCGCGTATCCCGGCATCTCCGGCGGACCGGGGGTCATCCCCGCGGGCAACCTCGTGGGCGCGCCCGCGATCGCGCTGCCGAACGGGTTCGGCGAGAACGGGCTGCCCACCAGCCTGTCGTTCATGGGCGCGCCGTTCTCGGAGTCGCTGCTCGCCTCGCTCGGCACCGCCTACCAGGCGCGCACCGACTGGCACACCCGTCGCCCGGAGGGTTTCGCATGATCGGGCGTTCCGGCGGGGTCGTGCTCGCGTTGGTCGCTCTGCTGTTCGGGGCGGGCGTGGCGCGCGCCGCGGAGGCGCGTGGGCGCGTGCTCGCGGCGGTCGGGCGCGAGCCGCTCGTGGGCGCCAACGTCACCCTGCAGGGTGCGGGGGTGGGGGCGCTCACCGACGATCAGGGGCGCTTCGTGCTGCGCGACGTGGCGCCGGGCGTGTACAACGTGCAGGCGGCCATGCTGGGCTGGCGCCGCATGGTGCTGTACGAGATCGAGGTGAGTCCGGCCCGTCCGACCGAACTCGAGTTCCTGCTCGAGGAGGAGGTCGTGGCGACGGACTCCGTCACCGTCACCGCCTCGCCGTTCGTGCGCCGTGCGGCGAGCCCGGTGTCGGTGCGCACCATCGGGGCGGCCGAGGTGGCGCGCTTCCCGGGGGCCGATCGCGACCTCTCGAAGGCGCTCCAGGGCACGCCGGGCGTGGCGTCCACGCCCAACTTCCGCAACGACCTCATCGTTCGTGGCGGTGCCCCCAACGAGAACCGGTTCGTGCTCGACGGCATCGAGGTCCCCACCATCAACCACTTCTCCACGCAGGGTTCCTCGGGCGGACCGGTGGGCATGATCGATGTGCGCTTCATCCGCGAGGTCGACGTCTACACGAGCGCGTTCCCGGTCGCACGCGGCGGGGCGCTCAGCTCGGTCATGGACTTCCGCATGCTCGAGGGCAACAGCGAGCGCGCCGCGGGCTCGGTGACGGTGGGCGCGTCGGACCTCGGCGTCACCGCCGAGGGGCCCATGGGTTCGCGCAGCACCTATCTGCTCTCGGCACGTCGCTCCTACCTGCAGTTCCTGTTCCGGGCGCTCGGCTTGCCGTTCCTGCCCACCTACAACGACGCGCAGTTCAAGGTGCGCACGCGCTTCGACGATCGCAACGAGTTGGTCGTGCTGGGGCTCGGTGCGGTGGACGATTTCACGCTCAACGAGGACGCCGACGACACCGACTTCAAGCGCTACCTGCTCGAGCAGCTCCCGCCGAACTCGCAGTGGAACTACACCGTGGGCGCGTCGTGGAAGCGTTGGTCGGACCTCGGCGTCACCACGACCAGCGTGTCGCGCAGTCAGCTCGACAACCGCGCCGAGAAGTACGCAGGCAACGACGACTCCGACCCCGCGAACCGCCTGATCGACTACCGTTCGCGCGAGACCGAGCAGCGCCTGCGCGTCGAGCGCAGCGAGCGTCGCGGGGGGCTGAGTCTGGACTACGGCGCCGCGCTCGAGTCGGCCACCTACACGACCTCCACGTTCCAGCGCACCGCGGTTCCCGCGGGGCCGATCACCGTGGACTACGACTCGCGCCTGTCGCTCACGCGCGGAGCGGTGTGGTCCCAGGCCAGTCGCACGTTCGCTGACGAACGTCTCACTCTGGCGCTCGGGGCGCGCTTCGACCTGGCCGACTACTCCGAGCGCACGCGCGGGGGGCGCGGGTTGTCGCCGCGTCTGGCGGCCTCGTGGGCCCTGTCGCCGCGCTGGCGCTTGAACGCGAGCGTCGGTCGCTACGCCGCGTTGCCCGCTTACACCGTGCTCGGCTGGCGCGACTCGCTCGGGGCGCTCGGCAACCGCGAGCGGGGCACCGGCTACGTGCGCTCCGACCACGCGGTGGCGGGGGTGGAGCTCGCCACGAGCACGAACTCGCGCATCACCGCCGAGGCGTTCGTGAAGCGCTACCTCGACTACCCGTTCCTGCTGCGCGAGGGGATCAGCCTCGCCAACCTCGGGGCGGACTTCGGCGTCATCGGCAACGCGCCGTCGTCGCCCACCAGTCGCGGTCGCGCGTGGGGTCTGGAGCTGCTGGCACAGCAGCGGTTGTACGCCGGTTGGTACGGCATCGCCGCGTGGACGTTCGTGCGCAGCGAGTTCACCACGCGCGACGGTTCGTACGCGCCGTCGGCGTGGGACAACCGTATGGTCGGATCGCTCACCGGCGGTCGGCGTTTCGGTCGAGGCTGGGAGGTCGGTGCGCGCTGGCGGTACCTCGGGGGCGCACCCTACACGCCCGACGACGTCGCGCTCTCCGCACGCGCCGACGTCTGGGACGTCACCGGACGGGCGGTGCCCGACTGGTCGCGCCTGAACACCGAGCGCAACGGTCCGCTCCACCAACTCGACCTGCGCCTGGACAAGCGTTGGTTCCGTCGTGGCTCGAGCATCAACCTCTACCTCGACGTGCAGAACCTGTACGCGTTCCAGCCGCGGCTGGCGCCCATCCTGCTCGTCGAGCGCGACGCTGCGGGCGTCCCGGTCCCGGACCCCGCGAACCCGGGTTCGTACCTCACCTACACGACGCGCGAGGACACGGGCACGGTGCTGCCGACGATCGGCGTCACGATCGAGTTCTAGGACGTCCTCGGCGGGATCGACGAACCCCCGGTGGGCGGTCGGCCCACCGGGGGTTCGTGTGCGTCGGGGGTGCGGTCAGCGCGGCATCGTCCAGCTGAGCCTCGTGTACAGGTAGCGACCGTTGTAGCCGAACGGCGAGGCCGCGGCCCACGGGAAGATGCCGAAGTTGTTGTTGTAGTCGAGCTGCGCCTTGCCCGGGTAGGTGTCGAACAGGTTGCGCGCCCCGAGCGACAGCTCCACGCCCGCGAGGCGGTAGCCCGCCTCGGCGTCCACGAGCGTGCGAGCCGGGTAGCGCTCGACGTAGCCCACCGTGGCGGCGGGCTGTGCCGACTCGAACGTGCCGAAGTACTGCACGCGCACGAGGCCGCGCGCCGGCCCCTGCTGGTACTCGGTGGTGAACGTGGCGCGCCAGTCGGGGCGCTCGCGCGTGATGGCGACCTGCATGACCTCGTCGAGGATGCCGGTCTCGTCGGTCGAGGTCGCGAGCACCGAGGGCAGACCGTCCTGCTGGGTGATCGTGTTCTCGCCCCAGTTCACGGCCGCGTTGAACGACAACGCGCGGTCCCCGCTCAGGGGCACGCGCAGATCGGCGGTCACGTCCACGCCCACGGTGCGCGTGTCGATGCCGTTGTTGAAGTACTGCACGCCCGACACGCCCGAGATGCCCGCGTTCGACAGGATGCGGGCCGTGGTCGAGTCGTCGAACGTGGCACCGAGCACGATGCGGTCCTTGACCTCGATGCGGTACACGTCGGCGGTCAGCGTGAGGTTCTCGACTGGCGTCACTGCGAGCCCCGCCGAGAGGTTCACCGAGGTCTCGGGGTCGAGGTCGCGGGCGCCGAGCGCACGCGCGGCCGCACTCGCCACCGGGAACACGCCGACCTCCTCGGGCACGCCACCGATGACGTTGGTGACGACCTTCGAGAAGTGCATCTGCGACAGGCCCGGCGCCCGGAAGCCCGTGCTGGCCGCGGCGCGCAGCGTGACGCGGCGCGTCGGCTGCAGGCGCAGCGCCAGCTTGCCCGTCACCAGCGAGCCGAAGTCGTCGTAGTGCTCGAAGCGCGCCGCGGTGGTGGCGAGCAGGGTGGGCGTGAGGTCGGTCTCGAGGTCGGCGTACACGCCGATGTTGTTGCGGCGCGCGTCCACCTCGTCCTGCGGGGAGAAGCCCGGGAACACCTGCGAGCCGCCGACCGCATCGCCACCGGTCTGGTCGGGCGCGCCCCCATCGATCCACGACGCGCGTTCGCCCTGCTGGATGCGCCAGCGCTCGGTGCGCCAGGCCGCGCCGAGCGCGACGTTCACGGGCGCGGGCAGCCCCAACGCCATCGCACGCGAAGCGTCGAGCGACAACTGCAGTTCGTCGCGCTTGAGCCGGCCGGCGTCGAACGACGTCTGGTTGGGCATGGGGCCGTCGTCGGCGGTACCGGGGATGCCGTCGGGTCCGGGCCACACCTGCGTGAGCGAGCCGCCGAGCGAGGCGTTGAGCGTGTTGCGCAACCGGTAGTCGAACCCGTTGTGGCCGTAGGTCGCACCGGCGTTCATGGCCCAATCGTTCACCTCGGCCTTCCAGCCACCGGCGAGCGACAGGTCGGTCACGAGCGGGTTGAACTCGGGCAGGAAGCCGACCGGGTAGATGCTGTCCCAGTTGCGCGCGCTGCCCGCGTAGCGGCGATAGCCGTTGCCCGTGCCCTCGCGCCGGCTCCACCCGCCCTGCGCCCACAACGCGCTCCGACGGGACAGCGGCATGTTCCAGACCGCCATGGTGAGCAGGTCGCGCTCGAGTCCGTCGCCCCAGTGGTGGTTGGGCTGCGGGGCGTCGTTGCGCTTCTGGACGACCTTGCCGTCGGGCCCGATGACGTCGGTCACACCCGTGCTGCCGGTCTCGAACGAGTCCGCCCACGCGCGGTTGGTGGGCTGACGGTCGAGGTACTCGCCCGAGAGCACGAGCGAGCTGCGCCCGATCCCGAGTCCCCAGCCACCGGCGACGTTCACCGTGCGGCCGTCGCGCGGGTAGTCGCCGGTGAAGTAACCGCCACCCGTCACCGTCGCCCACGGCGCGAACCGACCGCGGCGCAGGACCAGGTTGACCACGCCCGCGATGGCGTCGGATCCGTACTGCGCCGAGGCGCCATCGCGCAGCACCTCGACGCGATCGATGGCCGCGCTGGGCAGCGCGTTCAGGTCCACGCCGCTCGAGCCGGCGGGCATGCCGTAGGCGAACGTGTTGACGACCGCGGTCGGGTGCCGCCGCAGACCGTTGACCAGCACCAGCGTGTGATCGGGCGACAGGCCGCGGAGCGTGAACGGACGCACGACGTCGTTGGCGTCGGTCACCGTCTGGCGCGGGAAGTTCACCGCGGGCGAGAGCGACTGGAGCATCTGGCTCGTCTCGGTGGTGCCCTGCCGCGCCAGCACCTCGCGGTTGTACACGTCCACCGGCACCGCCAACTCGTCGGCGGCGGTGTGACGCGCGCGCGACCCGACCACGACCTCGATCTCGCCCACGGGGATGGCGGAGCGCTCGAGCCGCAGGTCGGCGGTGACCGTGGTCCCGGCCGCGACCGTCACGGTACGGGTGCCGGAGCGGTGCCCCAGCATGAGCGCGCGCACGGTCTGCGTGCCGACCGGCACGCCCTCGAGTGCGAAGCGACCGCGCTCGTCGGTGCTCTGGTGCAGCGTCGTGCCCTCGATGCGGACCTCGGCGCCCGAGAGCGCGGCGCCCGTGTCGTCGGTGACGGTGCCCGTGACCTTGCCGGTCTGGGCGAGGGCGGGGGTCGCGACGAGCGCGAGGGTGAGCGACAGGGCGTGGGCGAGACGGCGCAGGACGTCCATGTTGGGGGGATCTCCGGGGGTGCGGCCGAGCGGCCGCTCGCGAATGGGGACACGCGTACGGCGTGAGACTCACCGAGCGATGCGGGCAGCGTCAAGCCCGGAGTGTGCACGAGCACGAGACGCCCCCGACGAGCATGGGCTCGGCGGGGGCGTGATCGGCGATGGGTTCGCGACTACGCGGCTTCGCGATGATCCTCGTCGAACGCGTCGTGCGACGGCGGTTCGGTCGAACCCGTCGGCGTAGCCGATCCCGTGCGCTTGAGTCCGAAGCGTGCGAGGGCCGAGTGCATGCCCGACCAACGGTCGTTGCGGACGAGCAGGGCTCGCGTCACGTCACCCTCGTGCGTGGCGGCGCGCTGCGACTCGTCCATGCGGCGCGCGGCCTCGAGCATGAGTCCCTCGGTGCTGTCGAGGATGCGGCGGCCGTTCCCGCTCGGCTTGCCGGCGCGGAACTCGAACGACCCCTGCGCCCACGAGAACACGCGGTACGCGGCCTCCACGCCCGAGTCGAAGCGATCGTCGAGTGCGTCGGCGACCTGGCCGCGGTCGAAGCGCAGCAGTCCCTTGCGGCCCGCGGACTGCACATGGAGCGTCCCCGTGGCCCCGTTCAGCAGCAACAGCTGCGCGAGGTCGAAGAGCGAGATCAGACCCAGCTCACCCATGATCACCGGACGCGGGCTCATGTGTCGTCTCCGTGGGGGGAGACCCGGCAGGCGGGTCCCGGGTGCGCAGGGGGCACCCTGGCCCCGGCGCGGTGCGCCCCGGGGTCACCGGAGTCATCGGCCGTTCGGACCGCCGCCTTGACCCCCATGGGACCCGCGTCCCGGGCGGCTGGGACCATGGTCGCCCGGGCTCATGTCCGGGCGGGGGCGCCCGAGACTGGGGACATGGCCAATCCTCTCTCGCCTTCGAACCCGCTCAGCGCGGACACCTACCGGCTCCCGGTGGCGTTCGCGTTGGTGGACGGCCGCCGGGTCATCGGGTGGCTGTCCCTGTCCCGCCGCTCCCGCCGCGACGCCACCCCGCAGACCGTGCTCGAACGACTCAACGAGCGCGTGCGGTTGTTCCCCGTGGTGCACAGCGGGGCCACGCACCTCGTCATGCGTGACGCGATCATGTGGGTGATCCCGTCGCCGGGTGTTGCGCCGGACCAGGTGTGGCCGCCCGCGAACGCGCCCACGCATCAGGAGTACGTGCGCGTCGCGTTGCGCACGGGGGACGTGCTCGAGGGGCAGGTGGACGTGGAGATGCGGCGCACGAGCGACCGCGCCTCGGACTTCCTCGCGGGGCCCGAGGACTTCTTCCTGCTCCGCACCGCCGAGGGGCCGCGTCTGATCCACAAGCACCAGGTGGTCGAGGCCCGACTCGGGGCCGAGCCCGCGCGCACCGCGTCCCCGCGCCGCGTCCGTCGCGCCGCCCCCAAGCGCAGCCCCCGCACCGCCGCGCACGCCTGACCGGGGTCGCTCCGCCGCCCGCACGACCGCGTCCGGTACGCGGTCGTGCTGGCGTGTGTCCTCTGCGGTCGCAACGGGGGGCTCGGACGCGGGCACGGGGAGCGTTCCGACCGCGGCTGGCGCAGTCGCCGTGGGGTTGCCCGGGGAGCGCGGGCGGCATAGTCTCGGGCGTTCGAAGTGCACGCACAGGACCCCGCGCCCCGCGCGACCCTCCGAGGACCCCGACATGCACGCGCTCCAGCCCGCCCGACTCAAGCCCGGCGTCACGCTCGAATCCCTGCCCGGTCCGCGTCCCTCGGACGCCGTGGCCGACCCGGCCGCCTCGGGGATGCCCCTGGTGAGCGGCAAGGCGCTCATCTTCTGGGACCCCAAGGTTCCGGGGCGCAAGCTCGACGCGATCGACACCGACCAGATCACGCCCGCCGCCGATTGCGTGAGCGAGTCGCTCGAGACGCTCGACGAGCGCTGGAAGGCCGGCAGCTTCCGCTACCTCATGCCCGACTTCCGGGCCCGCGTGCATCGCGGCGAGACGTTCCTCATCGCCGGCGACCGGTTCGCGATCGGCAGCTCGCGCGAGATGAGCCCGGCCGGCTTGAAGGGCGTGGCCGAGGAGAAGGGGCTCACGATGGTCGTCGTGTGCGGCCACAACATGGGCGACATCTTCCGTCGCAACGCGTTCAACCTCGGCCTGCACGTCGTGCAGAGCCCCGAGGCGGTGGCCGATGCGCAGGACGGTGACGAGTTCACGTTCGACCCCGGTTCGCGCCGGCTCGTCAACGTGACGCGCTCGCGCACCTATGACCCGGTGCCGCTCACGGCCAAGGAGGACGAGATCCGCCGTTCGGGCGGCATCTTCGCGATCGGCCGCCGCGAGTTCCGCGAGTCCACCGCGCGCACGCCCGAGATCGTGTGGCCTGACGCCGACACCGCGCGCCGTCTCACGACGAGCGAGCAGATCCTGTGGGCGCACCGCGTGGACAAGCAGGCCGAGGTCCGCGCCGGCGCCACGGTGCGCGTGTACGCCGACCTGCTGCCGGCCTCCGACGGCACCGCGCCGTTCTCGATCCACACCTTCAACCAGATCACCGGCGGCAACGCGATCTGGCCGCGCCAGTTGGCGATCGCGAACGACCACTTCGTGTTCACGGGTGTGGAGTCCGACGACAAGCAGACCGGCATCGGCCGTCAGTTCGCCGCCATGCACGGGATCGAGAAGCCGTACTACGCCACGCCCGGCGACGGCATCTTCCACTTCTACTTCCCGGAGCAGGGGCTCGTGCATCCGGGCATGATGATCCCCGGGGCCGACTCCCACAGCCGCGCCTACGGCGCCTACGGTGCGATCGGCATCGGGGTGGGTTCGACCACGCTCGGGTTCGGCTGGAGCACGGGGCACATCTACACCACGGTGGCCGCGCCGCGCCGCGTGACGTTCCGCGGCACGCTGCAGCCGTGGGTCACCGGCAAGGACCTCGTGCTCGAGTTGCTGCGTCGGTGGGGCGCCAAGCAGTCGCAGGGCATGAGCGTGGAGTTCGTGGACGCGCAGCACCAGTTGCCGATCGCGTACCGCAACACCATCTGCAACATGATGGCCGAGGCCGAGAGCTGGAACGGCATCTTCGCGCCCGACGACGTCACGTACGCGTGGTTCGAGGCCAAGGGCATGACGAACCTGCCGTACCCGCGCATCGCGCCCGGCGCCGATGTGCAGTGGGCGATCGACGAGACGCTCGAGCTGTCCGACGTGCGTCCGATGATCGCGAAGCCGTTCAGCCCCGGCAACGCCTTCCCGGCCGAGGAGGTCGCGCGCGAGCGGATCACGTTCGACAAGGCCATGATCGGTTCGTGCACCAACGGTGGCTACGACGACCTGTTGTCGGCGGCCCTCGTGATCAAGGCCGCCCGTGCGCAGGGCATCGCGCGCGCCGCGAAGGAGTTCGTGATCTTCCCGGGCTCGGGCGGCGTGAAGCACCAGATCGAGCGTCCGGACCCGCGCCTCGACGGCGAGAGCATCGCCGAGGTGTTCCGGGCGGTGGGCGGTGGCATCCGCCAGAGCTGGTGCGGGCCGTGCTTCGGGCAGGGCCCCGACGCCCTCAAGCCGGGGCAGCGCGCCATCACGAGCTTCAACCGCAACTGGACCAACCGCATGGGCTTGGGCGGTGAGGGCTACCTCGCCTCGCCCAGCGTGGTGGCCGCGAGCGCGATGCTGGGCTACATGGCTCCGCCGAGCGAGTTGGGTCTGAGCTGGCGCGCCGAGGCGTTCGCCGTCTGATCGCCCGCGTCCCGTCGTCCCGCGCCGCCGTGCGTGCCCTCGCGCGCACGGCGGTCGCGTTCCCGGTCCTGTCCGAGTGCATGGGGGTGTCGTCGTGCCGCTGCTGAGTCTGTACGACGTCACGCTGGAACTCGGCGGCCAGCGACTGCTCGAGCACGTGGACCTGCACCTCGAGCCCGGCGAGCGACTGGGGTTGTTGGGACGCAATGGTGCGGGCAAGTCCACGCTGCTGCGTGTGCTCGAGGGCGTGCAGCCGCCCGACTCCGGGCGCATCCAGCGCGCGGCCGGTGTGCGCGTGGGCTCCCTGCCGCAGGACGTTCCCGGCGAGCTCGCCGGCACGGCGTTCGAGTGGTTGCGTCAGGCGTGCGACGCGCACACGCACGATCGTGCGTGGGAACTGGAGACCCGGATCGAGCGGGCGGCCGCACGATTCGACGTGCCGCTCGCGGACCCCGTCGCGGGCTTCAGTGCCGGTCGCAAGCGCCGGCTGCTGCTCGCCGCCGCATGGGCCGTGGAGCCCGACGTGCTGCTGCTCGACGAGCCCACCAACCACCTCGACGTCGAGACCATCGAGCGGCTCGAGTCCGCGCTCCGCGAGTGGCGGGGCGCGCTGGTGTTCGTGACACACGACCGCGGCTTCCTGCGGGCAATCGCCACGAGCATCCTCGACCTCGATCGCGGCCGTCTGCGGCGCTACGAGTCCGGCTACGACGCCTACCTCGAGCGACGCGAGCACGAGGCCGAGGTCGAGGCCGCGCATGCCGAGGCGTTCGACCGCCGCTTGGCGCAGGAGGAGGCGTGGGTCCGGCGCGGCATCAAGGCCCGCCGCACGCGCAACGAGGGCCGCGTCAAGGCCCTGGAGGCGATGCGCCGCGAGCGCTCGGCGCGACGCGAGGCCGCCGGGGTCGCGCAGGGCGCGCTGGTCGAGGCGGAGCGCTCGGGGCGCGTGGTGCTGCGCTGCCGCGGGCTCGGGTTCGCCTGGGGCGAGCGCACGATCGTGCGCGACCTCGACGCCACGATCATGCGCGGCGACCGCATCGGCCTGCTGGGCCCGAACGGTTGCGGCAAGACGACGCTGTTGCGTCTGTTGCTGGGCGAACTCGAGCCCTCGGCGGGTACCGTCACGCCGGGTACGCGACTCGAGGTCGCTCGGTTCTCGCAGTTGCATGAGACGCTCGATCCCACGCTGAGCGTGGGGGAGAACGTGGCGCAGGGCCGCGAGACGATCGAGCTGGGCGGGACCCAGCGGCACGTGAACGGCTACCTGCGCGACTTCCTGTTCACCGACGAGCAGATCCGCGGTCCGCTCACCAAGCTCTCGGGCGGCGAGCGGAACCGGCTGCAGCTCGCGCGCCTGCTCGCGCGGCCCTGCAACCTGCTGGTGCTCGACGAGCCCACGAACGACCTCGACCTCGAGACGCTGGAACTGCTCGAGGACCTGCTGCTCGAGTACCGCGGCACGTTGATCGTGGTCTCGCACGACCGCGCGTTCCTCGACGAGGTCGTGACCTCGACGTGGGCGTGGGAGGGAGACGGCGTGTGGAAGGAGTACGTGGGCGGCTACACCGACTGGGTGCGGCAGCGCCCCGTGCGCGAGGCCGCCACGCCCCGTCGTGAGCGGTCGGCGACGGTCGCGCGCTCGGCGCCGCCCGATTCCCGTCCCGGGCGTCTCGGGTTCAAGGAGAAGCACGAGCTCGCCGGGCTGCCCGCCCGTATCGAGCGTCTCGAGGCCGACAAGGCCCAGCTCTACGCGGTACTCGCCGATCCGGCCACGTACGCCGAACGCGCAGCCGAGGTGGCGGCGCTGCGTGCGCAGGCGGAGCTGGTGGAGCGCGACCTCGAGGCCGCGCTCGCCCGCTGGGTGGAGCTCGAGGAGAGAGCGGGCGGCTGAACCCAACGCCCCCGGTGGGTACGTACCCACCGGGGCCGCTGCGCGGAACGGCCGACGATCAGAGTTTCCGGCCCGCCACGATGACGGCGTCCATGCCGACGATCTCGAGGCTCCCCTCCAGCGGCGCCCCCGTCGCCGGACCCCGCAGCGACGTCGTCACCGACAGCCGGATCTGGCTGTTCTTGAAGAGCGCGTTGAGGCGGCTGTTGCCGTCGATGACGAGCTGCGACGTGTCGGGGACACCGGCCTGGAAGGTCACGATGTCGGTGGCGATGGGCTCGGTCGTCCGCGGGTCGGTGAGCATGTCGCTCACGTACACCCGCAGCGTGTCCGTGCCCGTGCCCGTGATCGCGGTGGCGACGCTGCGCATGCGGAAGCTCACGTTCTCGATGGTCGAGGCGTCGCTCAGGCCCTCGATGAGGCTCACGACGTCGTCGTCCACGAGGGCCTGCTCGCCCGTGGCCAGCCCGCCGGGCGTCACCGGCACGGGCGGGAACACGAACGGAGCCTGCAACTCGGGCGTGAAGCTGAGCAGGTCCACGCGCATGACGAGGTCGTGCTTGGCGCAGCCGACGGCCAGCGCGGCCACCGCGAGGAGGGCCGCCCCGAGCGGGCGGGCGGAGCGGGACTTCGAGAGGATGGGGCGCATCAGTGGCTCCTTCCGGGGATCAGCGAGAAGCCGATGCCGAGGTCGAGCTCACGCTCCTCGGCGAGGTTCTGCTGATGGGTGGCGACGGCGACGTCGAGTGCGATGGGGCCCAGCTTGAGGCCCACGCCACCCGCGACCTGGACCCTCTGCCGGGCGTCGAGCGAGGCGCCGGCGCGCAGCGCGATCGGACCCGTCCACAGCTCGGCACCGGCATGACCGGTGAGTTCGTCGTGATCGTCGCGGAACGCGTCCGCGGCCACGAGCACGGGGCCGAGGCGCGTCGAGGCGGTGAGCACCCAGCTCTCGGGCACCTCGCTCGTGTACGCCACATCCTCCGCCACGGTGATCGTGGTGTAGTTGCCGGTCACCGCGTCGAGCGAGGTCACCGTCTCCTTCACCTTCCAGTCGATGCGCGAGCCGATGTCGTTCGCGGCGAGACCGATCGTGAACGGGCCCTGCACCAGCACCACGCCGGCGTCGAGGCCGCGGCCCCAGCCACCGTCCGAAGGCTCGGCGTAGCGGGAGCGGGCCGTGTAGCCGAGGTCGATGGGCTGGCTGCCGAACAGCGTGTCACCGGTGCTGAACGCCGCGCGCGCATCCACGTCGGCGTAGCCGAGGCCGCGCAGGACCTTCGCGCGTGCACCCACGTAGAGACCGTTGCGGTCGTCACCACGGCCACCCACGATCGGGAACGCCGCGCCCACCATGAGCTGTCCGGCCGCCTGACCCGTGAACCGGTTCGAGAAGTCGTAGTCGGTGTTCCGCTCGAACGGCTGCGCGTCGCGGAGTGCGGCGCGCAGCGACGCGCCGAGCGAGAACTCGTCGCGCACGTTGAGGAGCGGCGCCACGCCCACGAAGCCGCGGCCCACGCCCCAGAGGAACGCCGGTGCGCGCAGGCTGGCGCCGAGCGTGAGGTCGTCCTGCGGGATCGACGTGCGCAGCGAGCCCAGGTCCACGACGAGCTCGTCGCGGGCGATCGTGATCGTGATGTCGCCCTCGGGCTCCGCGGGCGGGTGCAGGGCGATGTTCCACGGCGCGTGCAGTCCGAGGTTCGCCAGCTCCCACGCGCTGAACGTGGAGTCGTCGGGGTCCGTGGACGGCGGGTCCTGCAGCAGAGGGATCACGCCGACCGGCAACGAGAAGCTGTGCATGTCGCTGCCGGACTCGCGCGGCACCGCTCGGTAGGCGACGTTCACGGGGTCGCTACCCGTGCCGCCGTGCATGAGCTGGACGCCGCCCATGGCCATGCGGCGCGTGCTCATCATCTGAGCGTGGGCGTCGGACACCGTCGCCGCGAGGGCGAGGGCGCCGAGCAGGGTGAGGATGCGGTTCGAGGGTCGCACTGGGATCTCCCGTCGGGGTGGTCGGCCGAGGCCGTGGAGCGTCGCCGGGGGTATCGGCCGATCCGGACGGGGGATTCACCGGCCCCCGTCCGTGGGGGTCGCCTATATATAAGCGATGTGCGGCGCGTGCCAACCGGGCGGCCTCCCGTGGGGGATGCCCTTCGCCCCTGTGCCCTCGCGGGGTGGGCTATGTTCCCGTGATGCGACCCTGGGTCACGCTCGGGGAGGCGGTCGTCCCCGGGGGCGACGCCCCTCTCGTGTTGCAGCGCCGCGGGGACGAGTACGTCGTCCGCCGCGGTGCGGTCGTGCTCATGGGGAGCGGCATGCACGCCTCGGAGGAGCGACTCGCCGAGGGCGCGTGCGCCGCGATCGCGGGTCGGCCGCGCCCGCGCGTGCTCGTGGGCGGGCTCGGGCTGGGCTACACGCTCGCCGCCGCGCTGCGCGTCCTGCCCGCCGAGGCCGAGGTGGTGGTGGCGGAGCTGCTCGCACCGGTCGTGGAGTGGAACCGCGGTCCGCTCGGGCCCCTCGCCGGACATCCGCTCGCCGACCCGCGGGTCACGGTGCAGGTCGCCGATGTGCGCGCGGTGATGGCGGACGGTCCGGGTTACGACACCGTGCTGCTCGACGTGGACAACGGTCCCGACGGCTTCACGCGCGCGGACAACGCCGCGCTCTACTCCGAGGCCGGGCTCGAGCGGGCCCACGCCGCGCTGCGCGCGAGCGGCGTGCTCGCGGTGTGGTCGGTCGCACCCGACGAACGCTTCGCCCGCCGCTTCGCGGCGGCGGGCTTCACGGTGCGCGAGGAGCACGTGCGCGCGCGTCCGGGCAAGGGCGCGCGGCACGTGCTGTGGTTCGGCACGCGTCGTGGAGTCGGGGTCAGTCGGTGATCAGGTCGGGGTAGGCGCGCGTCACGATGCGCCAGTGACCACCCTCGGCGGCCACCGCACCCACCAGATCCTCGCCGAGGGCCAGGGATCGGATGAGCACGAGGGGACCCGGTTCGGCCACCCGGTCGTCCGGATGCTCCGCGAGCGTCTCCCCGCGCAGCTTGAGGCGCGCCTCGTGCCGCGTCCACGCTGCGAAGAAGGCGCGCCGACGGGTCTCGGGCGGACACATGCGCACCGCGGCGAGTTCCGCCGGGGGCAGGAACATCTCGCCCACGGAGTCCAGGTCCACGCCGTCGTAGATGCGTTCCACATCCACGCCGAGCGGACGGTCGCTGGAGAGGGCGACCACCGCGCAGCGATCGGTGTGGGAGTGCGAGAAGTGCAGCGTCCATGGACCGTCGAGGCGGGGTGCGCCCTCGTGCCCGAACGACAGCGGGACCTCCTTGGGCTCGCGACCGATGTGCGAGCCGAGGATGTGGCGGAGCGCCACGCGGGTCTCGGCCCATGGGCCGCCCCGCAGTCCCATGCGCTCGGCACGCGCGGACTCGTCGGGGTCGAGGTGCGCGAGTTGTGCGGTGGTGACTCGTCCTTCGGGGTCCAGCGGCACGCGCCAGACCTCCACCAGACCGGGAGCGGGGCCGGCCTGGACGCGTCGGGTGATCGGGCTCATCGTTCTCTCTCCTGAACGGGCCTTGTGGGGACACCCTCGTAGGGATGTCCGGGGAGCAGGTGTTCGTGCTTCATGACGACGCCCTGTTCGGCGACCCGGGCACCCTCGCCCAGGTCGGCTCCGTACAGGACGAGCGAGCCCGCGCCGACGCTGCTGCGAGCGCCGAAACGGGTCACACCGAGTTTGAGGACACGGTCCTCGAAACTGTGCATCTGCAGGTGGCACGACACGGTCGCGTCGTCCCCGACCTCGAGCATGTCGGGGTCCACCAACTGCGCGAGGCTCGTACCCATCACCACGCGCTTGCCGATCCGGGCGCCCATCGCACGCAGCCACGGTGCGACGAGCGCGGTGCCCTCGAACCACTCGATCACCGGGCGCGCGTAGGCCGACCAGACCTCGAACAGGAAGTCCCAGCGCGAGCACCAGCATGACCACAAGGCGTGGTGTCCCTCGCGCATGCGACCGATCAGCGTCCACTTGGTGACGAACGCCGCGAGACAGCCGGCGACACCGAGTCCGAGCGCGGCAACGGGCAGCGCGACCCCGTGGAACGTACTGGGCGGCAATACCGTCTGCAGGCGCGCAAGCTCGACCGCGAGTGCGGCGAGCGCGAGTGCGATGGGCACGGGCAGCGCGAGCCGGCTGGCCTCCCACAGTGCGCGGTTGAGCACGCGCAGGGGCGAGGGACGGAACGTGACGAGGTCGTCGGCGGTCACGAGTTCGCGCCGCGGCAGTTCGAACGCGGGGTTCCCGAACCACGAGCTGCCTTCGTGGATGCGGCCGGGTTCGGCCACCGTGCAGACGCCCAGCAGGATGCCGCCCGGTAGGTGCGAGCCGGCCGGGATCACGGCGTGGTTGCCGAGGAACGTGCGCGGCTGGAACGAGGTGCGCTCGCACACGAAGTGCCCGCGGTGGACGAGCGGTCGGCCCAGGTAGATGCCGTCGGCGAAGAAGCAGTCGTCGGCGATCGTCACCAGCTCGGGCGTCACCTCCATGATGGTGCTGATCTCGCACCGCCGACCGACGCGCATGCCCGCCCAGCGCAGCCACGTCGGCCACGCGAGTGTGCCCGAGAGCGCGACGTTCGCGGTCTCGACCAGTCGCTCCTTGAGCTGCAGCGTGAGCCCGGTGCGGCCGCGGATGGGATGCACGCCGGGCGAGACGCGCCCGAGGGAACGGCAGAGCAGCGCCTGCAGGGGCAGCGACAGCGCGTAGCCGGCGAGGGTGGCGAGTGCGAGTGGGCCGTAGGGGAGCGTGCCCACCGTGATCGGCGTGCCGCTCGCGAGCCAGGCCTGCAGCACCACGAGCGCGAGTGCCATCACGGGCAGGAACGCGACCTGTGCGACCACGAGCTTCACGCCGAGCAGCAGGGCGCGGTGCGCGAGGCTCGCCTGGGCGGGCTCGTCGCTGGGCGGGGGCTCGGGCGGAGCCGCGCCGGTGCGCTCCGCCGGCACGCCGTCCCAGCGCTCACCGTCGGGGACGTGCGCACCCGACCCGAGACCTGCGAGCGGGCCCAGGAACGCCTCACGTCCCAGCGACGAACCGGGGGACATGCGGGCACGGGTGTCGAGCGTCGCATGTGCACCGATCGCGACCGGCGCGAACACCAGTTGCTGACGGTCGTAGGTGACGAGCCCGAGTGAGGCGTCGCGTCCCAGCGTGGCGCCGTCCTCGATCGTGAGCAGGTCCCACGCCCCGTGGTGCAGGCCGACGCCGCGATGCACGTGCACGTCGCGACCGATCCGGGCACCGAGCAGGCGCAGCACCGCGAACCGCAGGCCGAGGCTCTCGAGCCACTCCCACGGCACGGCGCGCGCGAACTGGGTGACGACCCAGTGCCGAAGGTACATGCCCCCGAGGTACGGGTGACGGCCCGGCGCGTAGCGGCCGATGAGCGCGCGCTTCACGAGCACGGTGGCGAGTGCAGCGGCAAGCCCCGCCACCGTGGCGACCGCGAGTCCGAACGTGGGCAGGAGGAGCACGAACGCAGGGATGCCCACGCGACCCACCAGTGCGGGCATGACCCCACCCGCCGCGAACCACGCCGCGTTGCTCACCACCACCAGTGCGACCGCCAGGAACGCGACCTGCACGCCGGTGACGAGCGTGGCGTGGCGCGAGACGCGCTCGATGCCGCCCGGACGCGCGTCGTCGCTGGCGGCACCGGTCTTCGCGCGCGGCGTGGCGTCGAGACGTGCCGCGAGCGCGGCCACGGTGCGCGCCTCGTAGAGGTCGCGCACGGTGAGCGTCGCGGTGCGCGGGTCGCGTCGCAGGTCGGAGACGACCTGCGCGGCGAGGAGCGAGTTGCCGCCCAGATCCACGAAGAAGTCGGCGTCGGCACCGATGACACCCGGGAGGCGGCGCCCGAACGCGGCGGCCACCGCGATCTCGGACTCGCCCTGCGGTGCGCGGCCCGCGACCGCATGGAGCGGTGCAGCGTCCAGCGTCGGGAGTGCCTTGCGGTCGAGCTTGCCCGAGGCCGCGCCGCGCGGCAGACGGTCGAGTCGCGCGATGCGGCCGGGGATCATGGGTTCGGGCAGCGTGCGGCGCAGGGCCGCGCGCATCGCGTCGACGTCGAGGCGGTGGTCGTCGGCCATGACCACGAACGCCACCAGTTCGGGGTTCGTCGCCGGCGACTGCACGCGGCACGCGGCCTCGAGCACCCCGGGGAAGCGGCACAGCTCGCTCTCGATGGCGGTGAGCTCGATGCGGTGACCGCGCAGCTTCACCTGAGTGTCGGCGCGTCCGAGGTAGTGCAGGTCCCCGTTGGTGTCCCGGCGCACGAGGTCGCCGGTGCGGTAGACGCGCCCGAACCGCGGGTGATCCACGAAGCGCTCCGCCGTGAGGTCCGGTCGTCCGAGGTAGCCACGAGCCACGCCGGCGCCCGAGATGAGCAACTCGCCCGTCTCGCCGTCGGGCCGCTCGACCAGCGACTCGTCCACCACGAACGCCCGATGCCCGCGCACGGGGCGGCCGATCGTGACCGGCTGGCCGGCGTGCACGATGCCGCGCACCACCGTGACGGTGCACTCGGTCGGCCCGTAGCCGTTCTCGAGCCGTCGCCCCACCGCCCAGCGGTCGGCCACGTCCGCGGTCAGTTCCTCGCCCCCCACGTAGAGCAACCGCAGTCCGGGAAGTTCGCGCGCGGGGTCCTCGCAGCCGGTCATGCGCAGCAGGGTCGGTGCGGGGCACCACACCGTGATGCGCTCGTCGCGCAGGAACGGCACCAGGTCGGGACCCGAGCGCACGCGCTCGTCATCCACCACCACGAGCGTGGCCCCCGTGCCCCAAGCGAGCCACGTCTCCTCGACCGACGAGTCGTAGGCGGGCGACGACGTCTGGGCGATGCGGTCGCCGGGCCCGAGCCCGAAGTGCTCCACGTCGGCGAGCACCAGGTTGGCGGCCATGCGGTGCTCGATCATCACACCCTTCGGCATTCCGGTCGTGCCCGAGGTGTAGATGACGTACGCGAGCGAGTCCGGGCGGGCCTCGTGCCGCGGGGTGGGCACCGCGGCGGTGCTGCCATCGTGCGGTGAGACGATGCGGGAGCCGGGGAAGCCGGCGGCGAGGAGCGCGTCGCGCTGCCCGTCGAGTGCGACGACCGCGACCGCGGCCGAGTCCTCGAGGAGGAAGCGCAGACGATCGGCCGGGGTGCCGGGTTCGAGGCAGGTCCAGGCCGCACCCGCCTTGTGGATCGCGAGCTGTGCCACGAACAGCTCGACCCCGGGGCGCGGCAAAGCCACCGCCACCACGCACTCGCGCTCCACGAACGCGGTGAGACGTGCGGCCAGCGAGTCCGCCCGAGCGTCGAGCTGGGCGTAGCTGAGTCGCACCCTCTCCGCGCCAGGGGCGGGCGGGGGCACTTCGATCGCCGTGATGTCGGGCGTACGGCGCGCTTGGTCCTCGAACAGCGCGTGCAGGGTATGCACGCGCATGCGGGGCCGCTCCTCCGTGTGCATGGCAGGGCTCCGGTCCTTGGACGTGGGGAAGACGATAATCGTGTCTCGCCCCGAGCAATGCAATGCACAACGCTCATCCCGATCGCATTCTCAACCGGATTCGTTCGAACGCGTCGAACCTGCGAACGGATCGGTGATTCTCGGCGAGCGACTTTCATGTGGGGTGAACGATGTTCGGCCCCATCGCTCCACGGTCGATCGGGACGAAGCGAAACGGCCGGTGCGGGAGCGCACCGGCCGTTCGGGTGAAGCGCGTAGGGGACCGACGTCAGTCCACGATGACCATCTTCCTCATGGCGCGATCGCGACCGGCGTTGAGGCGGTAGAAGTACACGCCGCTCGCCAGACGGCGGCCTTCCTCGTCCGTGCCATCCCACTGCACGGTGTGTACGCCGGGCTCCATCGGACCCTGGGCGAGCGTCTTCACCGAGCGCCCCGCCACGTCGAACACGCGCATCTCGACCGAGCGCTTCGTGGGCAGCGAGAACCGGATGGTGGTCTGGGGACGGAACGGGTTGGGCGCGTTCTGGCCCAGTTCGAACATGAGCCCGAGGCGCTCCGAACCCGTGGACTTCGGGTCGTCGGGGTTGACCGGGCCCGCCGCGATGCCCTTGAACAAGCCGAGGCCGGGGTTCACCGGGTTCGGGAGCTCGAGGATGGTGTGCGTGTCGAAGTCCGCGGTCTCCGCCACGTCGATCGTGCGGGCGTAGAGCGCGCCGGTCAGGCTGGAGCCCGCCAGCATCGAGGCGCGCGCGGTCGGCGCGATGATCGAGCCGTGCACGAACGAGTTCTCGTTGAGGCGCAGGGTCGTGTTCGGGGTGCGCACGTACATCTTGAAGTGCGTCGAGAGCCGCACGTCACCGTTGGCGATGATCGCGTCACGCCCGATGTCGATGGTGTTCGTGTGGACGATCACCTTCTCCAGGTTCTCCATGGGGAACTCGCCCGCCACCCCGACCGGCTGGTCCACCTCGCCGTTCGGGTCGTACTGCAGGAACGCGCCCGCGCTCAGCACGATGCGCGTGAACACGTAGGTGCCCGGCTCGAGGACCGCCCATGCACCCGTGCCCACGTTGAGCGTGCCGTAGCGGCCCGGCTGGAGCGTCTGGATGCCGTACGCGGGGACGTTCACCGTGGTCTGGATGAGCGGCAGGGTGGGGAGGGCCGGGAGTGCCGGCATCGCCAGCGGCGCGTAGTACTCCACGAACGGCGCAGCCTCGCCGTCCAGGAACGCGTTGGGCGTGAGCGAGATCGAGCCCTTCGACATCATGTTGCCCGTCATGACGAGCGTGTCGCCGGTCACCACGATGCTGCGCCCGGCCACGATGTCGCCCTTGTACTCGCGGGGCTGGCGCGAGGTGATGCGCACCGTGCCGTTGCTCCAGATGTCACCGTTGTTCGTCTTCACCGATGCGATGGTGACGGAGTCGGTCGCGAACAGGGCGAGCTCGGCCGTGGTGGGGTTCGGGGCCGGGATGCTGGTGGCCGAGAACGGCGCGAGGTTCATGAACGGACGGATCGGCGTGGTCGCACCGTTCCGGCCCGTGGCGGGCAGGCGGATGATGGCGTCACTCGCCGCACCCGGGTTCGCGATGTCCTGCAGCACGCTCAGGTCATTGCCCTGAGCGCCGTTCGGGATCACGAGCTCGGGATGGTCGAACGGAGCGCGGTACCAGCGCACGCGCTCGTCGGTGAGGCTCTTGAGGAACGCGAGCAGCGCGAGCTGACGCGCCGGGTGCCCCACGAGCGCGCGCTGCCGCACCATCTCGGCGTCGAGGTCGGGCAGGTTCGTCTCGTGGAAGTCGCCGCCGCGGGCATAGAAGTCGATCACGTCACCCAGCGTGGCCATGCCACCGTTGTGGAAGTACGGGCCGGTCAGCTCCACGTTGCGGAGCGTCGGGGTCTTGAACGCGCCATCGGCGGCGATGCGCTCGCCGGGCTGCATGGGCGGGAACAACGTGTTGCGGATACTGCCCGGGTTGAGCTGCTCGCGGCGGGCTTCACTGAGCGGGTTGCCGAACGGGTCGGTCGCGCCGAGTCCGATGTCCTCGTGGGTCGGACGCACGCCGAGGTTGTAGTAGCCACCGTCGTACACCGAGGCCTGCCGGTCCGCCATGAACATGCGCTCCAGGTTGCCCTCGTTCTGGAACGGGCGGATCGGCGTGCCGGGCTCCGGCTCGGCCTCGAGGGTGTGCATGGCCGTGATCGCCGCGCCTGTGAACTCGGGGCCGAAGTGACAGCCCATGCAGTTGCTGCCGTCCACGCCGGTGAACACGCGGATGCCGATCTGGGCCTGCTTGGTCATCGCGTTCGGGTCACCCTCGACGAACCGGTCGTACGGGGTGTCATCCGAGACCAGCGTCGCCTCGTAGGCCGCGATCGCGAGACCCCAGAACAGCGAGAAGTTGGCCTCCATGAGCGAGTAGCGGTTGGTGGCGAGCGAGGCCAGGTCGGTCGGGGCGGCCAGCTCGGTGACCACGTTGAGTCCCGCGTCCACCACCTCCAACGAGTTCCACCACTGGTCGTGGAACGCCGCACGGATGAGGTCCGCATACGTCACCGACAGTCCACGACCATTGGCCGCGCGGTAGAGGCCGAGCGACGAGTCGTCGGCCTTGACCTCCTGGGTCGCCAGCGGCTGGACCGACAGCATCTTCTTGCCGAGCTTCATGAACGTGCGGCCCGAGGCCGACATCTCGACGTCCGAGAGCGGCGGGCCCACGGCCTGCGAGGCGGTGCTCGCCATGTCGAGCGAGATGCGCACGGCCTCGAGCTCGCCGAGGTCGTTCACCATGAGTATGCGAGCATTGGAGTCGGCGTCGCCGAACGGGTTGCGGCCGTTGAAGCGCTGGTTGGCTCGTCCGTCCCAGAAGTTGCGGACGTTGAAGACCGCGTTGATCGTGGACGGCGTGTTGCGGCCGGTGGTGCGGCGCACGTTCACGCCGCTCACGTGGAAGCCGAGCGGGTCCTGGAGCTGAGGGGTGATGGCGTCCTTACGGCCGCCGCGCACGATGTCGCTGAACATGGCGGCGTGCACGCCCTGCGAGCCGAAGACGTCGTCGCGGTCGCGCACCACGTTGGAGTGACGGTTCTCGGGGTCCGAGAGCTTGCGGAACGGGAAGTCGGCTGCGAGCAGCTTGCGGTTGGGACGGCCCGTGTCGAACGCGCCGTTGGCACCCGGGTTGATCTGGTTCGTGACGCGATTGTCCACGCCGGCGTGGTAGTGACAGGTCGCGCATGCGGTCATGCCGTCGCTACCGGCCTGCATGTCCCAGAACAGCGCCTTGCCCAGGGCGATCGCGGCCTGCTCGTCCTTGACGAAGCGCTCGATCCCGACGGGCTTGGGCACGACGACCGTCTTGAGCGACTGCGGCATCGGGATGACGCGACGCTCGATGGCGGCTTGTCCGACCACGGACAGACCCTGGAGTGCGACGACGCCCAGAAGGAAAGCGGGGAGCAAGCGACGCATGGGCACCTCGTGTAGCGCGGTCGGCAGGACCGCGTGGGAGAGAGCTCGTCGTTCCGGTTCGGCCGGGGGAGAGGCCCGGGGGGATCCGAGGGAGTGCGACGAGAGCGGAGAGAGAGTCTGCTGCCACCGAGTCTAGGGAGTACCCGGAGCGCAGGGACACGGATAACCGTCGCGTGTCACGAAACCCTGACGCGGCGGCGACCCGGAACACGCAGGTTGCACGGAACGGTCGTCGCGCCCGTGCAGGGTGCGTGATGCGGGGCTCGAGGAGGCGCGAGTGGCGGGCTCGTGAACGGGTGCTCGCGACGAGTGCGGCAGCGGGCAGCGGGTCCTGGGCGCGGTCGCGGCGGGCGACGGGATGCACGACAGGACACGCGCGAAGGGGAGAGGGCCTTGCGCATGGTGACCTTCATGGGGATCCACTCGACGTGGGGCGTCGGGCGGGGAGGAGCACCGGACGCAGTGACCGTCCGTGGGAGAGAGAGTGCGTATCGCAATTTACGGTTGTGCTCGCGCCGGGGGAAGGGGAAAGCGGTCCCGTGTCGGGGCCTCTTGGCGCTGCGAGGGAGGAGCCGCCGTGGGTCGGTTCGGTGCTGATGCATGACGTCGGTGCGGACTGAACACGCGGCGCGCGGGAAGTCGTTCAGCCGCGTTCGCAAGGTGCCGATGGTCCCCGGGTACGCCACGCCCGGAGGACCGGGTCAAGGCCCTCTTCACCACGGCACGGAGGTCGTCCCCCATGGCAGGTTGGAAGGATCGGTTGGCCGAGACCGCACGGCGCAATCGCGTCGAACTGGTGGACGCGAAGCTGTCCCGTCGCGACCTCTTCAAGATGGGCCTGCTCACCAGTGGTGGCTTCCTCGTCGCCAAGGCCGGGCTGTCGTCGCGGTCAGCCGAGGCGGGGGCGCCGGTGAGTCCGCGAACCACGCCGTGGGTCGAGGAGATCACCAACATCCCCGTGGCCCAGTCGTGCACGGCGGCCCAGCTCGACTGCATCCCCACCGAGACGTGTCAGTCGTCGGGCAAGGAGCGCGCTCGCACGCGCCACGAGCACTGGGACAAGATCCAGGTCGACGACCTCGACTGCTACGCCAACGTCAACGCGCCGGTGCAGCACTCGTGGCATCGCGACCTGCCGACGGACGACTGCTGGGCGTTCAACGGCCAGTTCCCGGGTCCGCGCATCCATGCCCGCGCCGGCAAGCCGGTGCTCATCCGTTGGCGGAACAACCTGCCGTCGCTCGCGGCGCACCGTGGGTACGGCCTCCCGACGACGACGACCCACCTGCACAACGGCCATACCGCATCGGAGTCCGACGGCAATCCGATGGACACGTTCGCGTGCGGGGAGTGGCACGACAGCCTTTACCTGAACCGGAATGCCGGCTTCACCGATCCCCGGTTCGGTCCCATGG
>JBJTRI010000090.1:0-31498 GCA_046076045.1 bacterium | reverse complement strand
GCCTCGACGAGTTCCGCGAGCGCTTCGACCGCCTCGTCACCGAGGCCGCCGACGAGGACCGTTTCGCGACGCGCATCCGCTACGAGGCTGAGCTCGCGCCGCAGGACTGCACGCTCGAGCTGGTGCAGGCGCTCGAGCGACTCGCGCCGTTCGGGCTCGACAACCCGGAGCCGGTCTTCCGCATGGACGGGGTGCGTCTGCTGCAGCCGCGCGAGGTGGGGCAGGGCCGCCACCTGCGCTTCGACGTGCTCGCCCCCGGCGGCCGCGGGCGCGAGACCCTCGAGGCGATCGGGTTCGGGTTCGCCGAGCGGTTCGCGCTCTCGGGTTTGCGCTCGGCCACGCGTGCCGACCTGCTGGTGGTGCCGTCGCGCAACGAGTGGATGGGGCAGACGCGGCTGCAGCTCAAGCTGCGCGACCTGCGGATCGTCGGGTGAGGGCGCTCGGTGAACGGTAGTCCGCACCCGGAACTGCGCGCCGCCCTCATGAGCGCGATCGCCGAGAAGTCGCCCAAGGTGGACCGCGACCGGCTCGGGGCCTGCTTCGACTTCGCGGGCCATGCCCACGGTGACCAGCGGCGCGACTCGGGGCAGCCGTACTTCACGCACGTCGTCGAGGTCTGCCGCATCCTCGTGGACCTGTTCGAGGCCCGGCTCGACACCACGCTCGCGTGCGCCGCGCTGCTGCACGACGTGGTCGAGGACACCGAGGTCTCGCTCCCCGACGTCGAGAAGCAGTTCGGGCGCGAGGTCGCCTCGTTGGTCGAGGGCGTGACCAAGCTCTCGGGCCTGAGCTTCGACAGCCGCGAGGCGGCGCAGGCCGAGAACTTCCGCAAGATGCTGCTGTCCATGTCGCGCGACCTGCGCGTCATCTTCATCAAGCTCGCCGACCGCCTGCACAACATGCGCACCATCGAGTTCCTCAAGGCCGAGCGCGCCCAGCGCATCGCCGAGGAGACGCGCGACATCTACGCGCCGCTCGCGCACCGGCTTGGCATGGCCGGCATCAAGCGCGAGCTCGAGGACCGCGCCCTCAAGGTGCTCGAGCCGCAGGCCTACGCCGAGTTGTCGCAGCGCATCCAGGTGCGCCGCGCCGAGCGCGACGCGTTCCTGAACGGTGTGAGCGAGCGGCTGCGCGAGGCGCTCAAGGCGTCGGGGCTCAAGGCCGAGGTGTTCGGGCGGCCCAAGCACTTCTTCTCGATCTTCCACAAGATGCGCACCGGGCGGCCGCTCGAGGAGATCTACGACCTGTTCGGGCTGCGCGTGCTCGTGCACTCGCGCAACGACTGCTACCGCGCGCTGGGCGTGGTGCACGACCAGTTCAGCCCGGTACCCGAGCGCTTCAAGGACTACATCGCGACGCCCAAGAGCAACCTGTACCAGTCGCTGCACACCACCGTGCTCACCGAGGCCGGCGAGATGGTCGAGGTGCAGATCCGCACCTGGGAGATGCACCGCATCGCCGAGACCGGCGTGGCGGCGCACTACGTGTACAAGCAGGGCGGGCGCGTGGACGAGGAGCTCGACCGGCAGTTGGGCGGGTTCGTGACGCAGATCGCGGGCTGGCAGAACGAGGCCAGCACCGACGAGTACATGGACTACCTCAAGACCGCCCTGCACCAGGAGGAGGTCTTCGCCTACACCCCGCGGCGCGAGCTCAAGCGTCTCGCCAAGGGGGCGACGCCGCTCGACTTCGCGTTCCTCATCCACACCAAGGTCGGCGAACGCACCGTCGGGGCGCGCGTCAACGGGGAGCTCGTGCCGTTGCGCTACGAGCTGCGCAACGGGGACACGGTCGAGATCGTGACCTCGCCGCAGGCCCAGCCGCACGAGGACTGGCTCAAGATCGCGCGCACCACGCAGGCCAAGAGCAAGATCCGGCACTGGCTGCGCCAGAAGCGGCTCGTGGACAGCGTGCAGTTGGGCCGCGAGATGCTGCAGCGTGAGCTCAAGCGCATGCGCGTGCGTGCGGGCGAGGCCGAACTGGAGCCCATCGCGCGCGACCTCGACTGCGACGACCTCGACACGCTCTACGCGCGCATCGCCGAGGGGCAGGTCTCGATCGGCACCGTGACGCGCCGCTTCACGCCCGAGAAGGAGGGGCTCGCCGAGCGCCTCGTGAAGGGGCCGCTCGAGGCGCTGGGCGTGGGGCGCAAGCCCACGGGCGGGGTGCGCATCCAGGGCATCGACAACGTCATGGTGACCTACGCGCGCTGCTGCCAGCCCGTGCCCGGCGACCCGGTCGTGGGGCTCATCACGGTGGGCCGTGGGGTCTCGGTGCACCGGCAGGACTGCCCCAACACGTTCGGCGACAAGGTCGCGCCCGAGCGGCGCGTGCCGGTGGACTGGGACGCGCGGCCGCAGGACACGTTCCCGGTGCGACTCGTCATCTCGGGGCAGGACCGCCCGTCGTTGCTCGCCGACATCGCGAAGGTGCTGTCGGCCTCGGGGATCAACGTGCGCACGGCCGGCATGCAGTCCGAGCACCGCACGGTGCGCGGCGTGTTCGTGATCGAGGTCCCTAACGCGGGCCGGCTGGGCGAGGTCATGGGGCAGTTGCGCAAGCTGCCCGGCGTGACGCGCGTCGAGCGCCGCCTGCGCCTGCTCAAGCCGCCGCGCCGTGCGGCCGGGGACAACGCGTGAGGGCGGTGGTGCAGCGCGTCACGCGCGCGAGCGTCACGGTGGAGGGCCGCGTCACGGGGGCGGTGGGCGCGGGCTTCATGGTGCTCGTGGGCGTGACGCACGCCGACGGCGAGGGCGAGGCGCGCTGGCTCGCGGCCAAGGTGGCGGGCTTGCGCGTCTTCCCCGACGACGAGGGCCGCATGAACCGCGACGTGCGCGAGGCGGGCGGCGCGGTGCTCGTGGTGCCCCAGTTCACGCTCTACGGCGACGCGCGACACGGGCGCCGCCCCGAGTTCACGGCCGCGGCGCGCCCCGAGGTGGCCGAGCCGCTCGTGGAACGGTTCTGCGCCGAGTTGTCGGCGGCGGGCGTGCGGGTCGAGCGCGGCGTGTTCCGTGCGCACATGGCGGTGGAGCTGGTGAACGACGGCCCGGTGACGATCGCGATCGAGACGCCGGCGGGAGGGAGCGCATGAAAGGGCGGGATCCGCGCGGGCGACTGTTCTGGCGGGGACGCGCCCCACTCGTGCTGGCGTCGGCCTCACCTCGCCGCGTCGCGCTGCTCCGGCAGGCGGGCGCGGAGTTCGCCGTCTCCGACCCCGGCCCCGACCGCGACTGGCCCGGGCAGGCGGCCCCGCGCCACGGCGTGCGGGCCCTCGCGCTCGAGAAGGCGCGCCGCGTCGCCGAGCGTCGCCCCGACGCGGTGGTGGTGGGCGCCGACACGGTGGTGGTGGTGCGCGGGGAGCGGCTCGGCAAGCCGGCCGACCGCGGCGCCGCACGCGCCATGCTGCGGCGTCTGCACGGTCGCCGGCACGAGGTCTGGACCGGGATCGCGGTGATCCACGGGCCCGACCAGCGCACCGCGGCCGAGTGCACGGTGGTGCGCATGGCCCGTCTCGACGACCGCGAGCTCGAGGCGTACCTCGACACCGGCGAGTCCATGGACAAGGCCGGGGCCTACGGCATCCAGGGGCTTGCGGGGCAGTTCGTGCGGGGGATCGAGGGTGACTACACGAACGTGGTCGGCCTGCCGCTCGCCCGGTTGCGCACCCTGCTCGAGGAATTCGCGTAGCCCCAAGGGGTTGGCTGCGCCCCGGTCGTCTTGACAGGGGGGCGCGGCGCGGGCTACCTTCCAGCGCTTCCTGCACCATGGTCCGGGATGCTCGTCCCGGCACCTCGCGGCCGCATGCCCCGCCTGGGGCCCGTGCGCGGCCGCATCGGCCATATTCGGAGGACGGATGAAGACCTATTCCGCCCGCGAGAGTGACATCCAGCGGCGCTGGCTCGTCGTGGACGCTGAGGGTAAGACCCTCGGTCGTCTGGCGGCCCAGATCGCGACGGTCCTCAAGGGCAAGCACAAGCCGATCTACACGCCGCACATGGACACCGGTGACTTCGTCATCGTGGTCAATGCGGAGAAGGTTCGGCTCTCCGGCACCAAGCCGGAGCAGAAGAAGTACTTCCACCACACCATGTACCCGGGCGGTGCGACCTGGACGCGGCTCACCGAGCTGCTCGCCAAGCACCCCGAGCGCGTGATCGAGAAGGCCGTGAAGGGCATGGTGCCCCGCAACCGCCTCGGCCGCGCGATGGTGAAGAAGCTGAAGGTCTATGCGGGACCGCAGCACCCGCATGCCGCTCAGCAGCCCGAGACCTGGACCGTCGAGGCCTGAAAGGGGATCCCATGACGACGACGACGAAGCCCCTGACCGGTCGACGGAAGGAAGCGGTGGCGCGTGTGCGCCTCGTTCCCGGTTCCGGTCAGCGGATGGTGAACGGCAAGACCGCGATCGAGTACCTCAAGCGCGAGACGCTCGTGCTCCACGCCTACCAGCCGTTGGTGGCGACCAGCACGGCGGACAAGTACGACGTCCACGCCCGCGTGGTGGGCGGTGGGCTCACGGGGCAGGCCGGCGCCATCCGCATGGCGATCGCCCGCGCCCTCGTGCGTCTGGACGAGTCGCTCAAGGGCCAGCTGGGCCGCGAGGGCTTCCTCACGCGCGACTCGCGCATGAAGGAGCGCAAGAAGTACGGCCAGCCGGGCGCCCGCAAGCGCTTCCAGTTCAGCAAGCGCTAACCGGAGCGGTCCCACTCGATCGAGCAACGACCATCACACACGCCCCCGCGCCGCGCCGGGGTCCCGGGAACGGGAGGCGCGACGAGCGCGCCGGGGCGGAGGAAGAACCCCTCAGGAGGTCATCCGTGGCCGAGATCACGATGAAGGAACTGCTGGAGGCCGGTGTCCACTTCGGGCACCAGACCCGGCGCTGGAACCCGCAGATGAAGAAGTTCATCTTCATGGAGCGGAACGGCATCTACATCATCGACCTTCAGAAGACGCTCAAGTGCATCCAGGATGCGCGTGCGGCGATCACGAAGGTCGCCCGCAACGGCGGACACGTGCTGTTCGTCGGCACCAAGAAGCAGGCCAAGCAGATCGTGGGCGAGGACGCGGCGCGCGCCGGCATGTTCCACGTCACCGAGCGCTGGCTGGGCGGCATGCTCACCAACTTCAAGACCATCCGCACGAGCATCAAGCGCCTCAAGGAGCTCGACGGCATGGTCGCCGACGGCACCATGGAGAAGCTGTCCAAGAAGGAGGTCTCGCGCCTCGGTCGTGAGCGTGAGCGCCTGCAGTTCGCCTTCGCGGGCATCAAGGACATGCCGGGTCTCCCGTCGCTGGTGTTCATCGTGGACACCAAGAAGGAGAAGATCGCGGTCGCCGAGGCCAACCGCCTCGGGATCCCGATCGTCGGCGTCGTGGACACGAACTGCGACCCGACCCTGATCAACTTCCCCATCCCGGGCAACGACGACGCGCTCCGCGCGATCAAGCTGTTCACGGGCATGGTGGCGGACACCATCCTCGAGGCGCGCTCCATGTCCCGCGAAGGTGCGGACCAGGAGACCGTCTCGTTCGGTGGCGATTCCGCCGAGGCCGAGGCTTCCGCTCGCGCCTGATCCGGGGACGAACGCAACGAACATCCGCGCCCGCCCGCATGGATCCGTGCGGGCGGGCGTTCCAACGAAGCAGGGGAGAACCATGACGATCACCGCCGAGATGGTGAAGAAGCTCCGCGACATGACCGGAGCCGGGATGATGGAGTGCAAGAAGGCCCTCAGCGAGTCGAACGGCGACATGAACAAGGCCGTGGATGCGCTGCGCACGGCCGGCATCGCGAAGGCCGAGAAGCGCGCCGACCGCGCCGCCTCGCAGGGCCGCGTCGAGTCGTACATCCACGACAGCCGCATCGGCGTGCTCATCGAGGTCAACTGCGAGACCGACTTCGTGGCCCGCACCGACGACTTCGGCAAGCTGGTGCGTGACCTCGCCATGCAGGCGGCCGCCGCGAACGCCGACTACGTGCGTCGCGAGGAGGTGCCCGCGGAGCGCGTCGAGCGCGAGCGCGCCATCTACTCCGAGCAGGTCCGCAACGAGGGCAAGCCGGCGGCCATGGTGGACAAGATCGTGGACGGCAAGCTCAACAAGTTCTTCGGCGAGTGCTGCCTCATGGAGCAGGCCTTCATCAAGGACGACAAGAAGACGGTCGGGGACCTGGTGAAGGAGACGTCGGCGAAGTGCGGCGAGAACATCGTCGTGCGCCGCTTCGTCCGCTTCCGCCTCGGCGCGGAGTGACGCGGTGACCCGCAAGCCGCAGCGCATCCTGCTCAAGCTCTCCGGCGAGTTGCTCGCCGGTGAGGCCGGGCACGGCATCGACGCGTCCATCCTGTCGGGCATCGCCGATGAGGTGCGCGACGTGCATGCCCTCGGCGTGCAGGTCGGCATCGTGCTCGGTGGCGGGAACATCTTCCGCGGGCTGGCCGGCAGCGCGCTCGGCATGGACCGGGTGGCGGCCGACCACATGGGTATGCTCGCGACGGTCATCAACAGCCTGTCGTTGCAGCACGCCCTCGAGAAGCGCGGGCTGTTCACGCGCGTCCTCTCGGCGATCCGCATGGACCAGGTCGCCGAGCCGTGGATCCGGCGGCGCGCGGTGCGCCACCTCGAGAAGGGGCGTATCGTGGTGATGGCGGCCGGGACGGGCAACCCGTACTTCACGACCGACACCGCCGCCGTGCTGCGCGCCATCGAGATCGGGGCCGACGTGGTGCTCAAGGGCACCAAGGTGGACGGCGTCTACTCCGGGGACCCGAAGAAGGACCCTTCGGCGACCTTCTTCCCCCGGATCGGTTACATGGATATCCTGAACAAGGACCTCAAGGTCATGGACTCGACCGCCATCTCCCTGTGTCGCGACAACCACCTCCCGCTGATCGTGTTCAACGTCGGCGTTCGGGGGAATCTGGTGCGGATCGTGAACGGGGAGTCGGTGGGCACCGTCGTAGGGGAGTGACGCGATGGCATCCAAGACGCTGACCGAAACCGACGAGCGCATGAAGAAGGCGCTCGAGCACGTGCGACACGAACTCTCGGGCATCCGCACCGGTAAGGCGAGCCCGCAGCTGCTCGACACGGTGAAGGTCGAGGCCTACGGCAGCATGGTGCCGATCCAGCAGGTCGGCAGCGTGAGCGCCCCGGAGCCCCGACTGCTCGTCATCCAGCCGTGGGACAAGGGGCTCATCAAAGCCATCTGCAAGGGCGTCAACGAGGCCAAGCTCGGCCTCAACCCGACCGACGACGGCAGCGTGGTGCGCATCCCCATCCCGACGCTCACCGAGGAGCGCCGCAAGGACCTCGTCAAGCTCATCTCGAAGTTCGCCGAGGAGGGCCGCGTCGCCGTGCGCCAGGTGCGCCACGACGCGAACAAGGACCTCAAGACGCAGGAGGACTCGGGCACGCTCCCCGCCGACGACGCCAAGCGACAGACGGGCGAGGTCCAGAAGCTCACGGACAAGTACATCGGGAGCATCGACGAGATGCTCAAGAAGAAGACGGCCGAGGTCATGGAGGTCTGACGCGGTCCCGCCCGCCTGTCAGTGGGCGACCGTGTCACCCCCCCTGCGGAGACCGCCCTGAGCACTCGCACGCCGGGCCTCGAGGAACTCGTCGCGAACGGGAACGTCCCCCGTCACGTCGCCATCATCATGGACGGCAACGGCCGCTGGGCGAAGGCCCGTGGCGTGCCGCGCGTCATGGGCCATCGTGCCGGCAGCGAGTCGGTGCGCGAGGTCGTGCGGGCGTGCTCCGACCTCGGGGTCGAGGTGCTCACGCTCTACACGTTCTCGGTCGAGAACTGGCACCGTCCGGCGCGCGAGATCTCCGCGCTCATGACCATCCTGCGCCAGTCGCTGCGCGCCGAGCGCAAGGAGCTCAAGTCCGAGAACGTGCGCCTGCAGGTGGTGGGGCGACTGCAGGACCTGCCCGCGCCGGTGCGCGCCGAGATCGCCGACACGCAGCGCTACCTCGCCGACTCGACCGGCCTGCTGCTCAACCTGGCGCTCTCGTACAGCGGACGGGCCGAGATGGTGGACGCGGTGCGTCGCCTCCTGCAGGACGCGCGCGACCTGCGGCTCGACCCGGCGAAGGTGGACGAGGAGTTCCTCGGTAGCTACCTGTACACCGCCGGACTGCCCGACCCCGACCTGCTCATCCGCACGAGCGGCGAGATGCGCATCTCGAACTTCATGCTCTGGCAGATGGCCTACACCGAGTTCTGGATCACCGACACGCTCTGGCCGGACTTCCGCCGTCGTCACCTGTTCCAGGCGGTGGCCGACTTCCAGAAGCGCGAGCGGCGGTTCGGGCGCTCGGACTGAACCGGAGGGTCCCTTGAGCCACCCGCAGGCCGCCGGGACGACGCCCCCGAAGCGCGCGCAGTGGGCGCTCGGGCTGCGCATCGTGAGCGGTGTGCTGTTCGTGCCCCTGCTCATCGTGCTGGCCGGTGCCGGCGGCATGGTGTGGGTCGGGTTCGTCGCCGTCCAGACCCTGCTCGGGCTGGAGGAGTTCTACCGCATGGCCCGCGGCAAGGGCCTCGAGCCCGTGCGCTGGCTCGGGTTCGCCTCGGGGCTCGCGCTGCTCGTGCTCGCCTACCGGCCGCAGACGCCCAACGCCGCACTGCTCGCCACCGCCGCACTGCTGCTCGTGCTGGCGCTCGCGCTGCGCCGCGCCGGGCAGCCGCGGGTGCTCGAGAGTGCGGCCGTCACGGTGTTCGGCGTGGTCTACGTGGGCTGGCTGTCGGCGCACTTCGTCCTGCTGCGCGAGTTGCCGTGGCGCGCCGGTCTGGCCTACGCCGACGGCGCCGCGATCGTGCTGTTCGCGTTCCTCGTCACGTGGAGCTGCGACACCGGGGCCTACCTCGCGGGCCGCGCGTTCGGGCGCACGCGCCCGTGGGCCGCGATCTCGCCGCGCAAGACGCTCGAGGGCTCCATCGGCGGCTTCCTGTGCGCGGTCGCCGCCTCGGTGGTGGGCTCGATGACCTTCCTGAGACCCGAGGGCGGCGGTCCGCTGCTCTCCGGCGCGCACCCGTGGATCCTCGGCGCGCTGGTCGGGGTGTTCGGTCAGGTCGGGGACCTCGTGGAGTCGTTGTTCAAGCGCGATGCCGCGAGCGGGGACTCCTCCGACCTCATCCCCGGTCATGGCGGCGTGCTCGACCGCTTCGACAGCCTCTACTTCGGCGCGCCGCTGGTGTACCACTACCTGCGCACCGTCATCCTGCAGGTCCCGTGATCGGCACTCGCACACTGGCGGTGCTCGGCTCCACGGGGTCGATCGGCGAGCAGACGCTCGACGTCGCCGCCCGCGAGCGCGAGCGCCTGCGCGTCGTCGCGCTCGCCGCCGGACGGTCGCTCGAGCGGCTGTGCGACCAGGCCGCCACCTGGCGTCCGGCGTTCGTGGCGCTCGAGCATGCGCCCGACCCGACGGCCGCGCGCGAACGCCTGCGCGCCGCCGCACCCGGCGCCGAGGTCGAGGTGGGTGAGGGTGCGGCGGCCCGGCTCGCCGCGCGCTGCGGTGCGGAGTTCGTGGTCAACGGCATCGTGGGTGCGGCCGGGCTCGCCGCCTCGCTCGCGGTGCTCGAGCGTGGCGCCACGCTCGCGCTCGCGAACAAGGAGACGCTGGTCATCGGCGCCGGGCTGGTCGAGGCCGCCCGTGCTCGCACCGGGGCCGCGTTGCTGCCCATCGACAGTGAGCACTCGGCTGCGCTCCAGTGCCTGCTCGGTCGGCCGCCGGCCGAGGTCGCCAAGCTCACGCTCACCGCCTCGGGCGGTCCGCTGCGCACGCACCCCGACTGGCGCCGCGCCACCCCGGCCGAGGTGCTCGCGCATCCGGTGTGGGCGATGGGGCCGCGCATCACCACCGACTCGGCGACCCTGTTCAACAAGGGACTCGAGATCCTCGAGGCGCACGCGCTGTTCGGTCTCGGCTTCGACCAGCTCGATGCCGTCATCCAGCCGCGTGCCGTGCTCCACGCCATCGTGACCTTCCGCGACGGTTCGCTGGTGGCGCAGGCCGCGCACCCCGACATGCGCCTGCCCATCCAGCTCGCGCTCTCGTGGCCCGAGCGGTGGGGGGAGGCCGTGCCGGCGCTGCCCGTGACCGCGCTCGCCGGGCTCGAGATCGTGCCCATCGAGGAGGGGCGGTTCCCGGCGTTCGACCACGCGCTCGCGGCCGGCCGGGCGGGTGGGACCGCCCCGTGCGTGCTCAACGCCGCCGACGAGGTCGCGGTGCGAGCGTTCCTCGACGGTGCGATCCCGCTCGGGCGCGTGCCCGACGTGCTGGGGCGGGTGCTCGACGAGCACGACGTCCATCCCGTCGAGTCGTTCGAGCAGCTGCAGGCCGTCGACGCGTGGGCGCGCGAGGCCGCACATCGCGCGGTGGGCGAGTGACCGCACCGGTCGTGGCGGTGCGCCTGCGCGCACTCGGCGACGTCGTGCTCTCCACCGCGGCCCTGCGCTCCCTCGCCGAGGGTCATCCCGACTCACCGCTGCACGTCGTCACCGAGTCGCGCTTCGCCCCACTGCTCGAGGGCCAGCCCGGGATCGCACGCGTGTGGGCGGTGGAGCGCACCACGGCCTCGACGCTCGCGACCGCGTGGGCGCTGCGTCACCTGCGGCCCGCGCTCGCGGTGGACCTGTTCGGGAACTCGCGCAGTGCGCTGCTCGCGCGCGCGAGCGGGGCTCGCACCGTGTGGGGCTACGACATGCGTGGGCGGTCGCGCTTCTACCACCGCACCGTGCCGCGCGTCGCGCATCCGGGCGACGACCGCCGCGAGTACGCCGCCGCCTCGCTCGTGCGCTTGGCGACGGCCGCGGGTGGGGCCGCGGTGCCCGCGTTCCCCGCGCTCACGCTCACGCCCGCCATGCGCGCGGCGGGCGCGGCGGTGCTGGAGCGGGCCGGGGTGCGCGAGCCTGCGCGTACCGTGGCGTTGGTCCCGGCGGGCTCGTGGCCCACCAAGACCTGGCCGCTCGCACACAACGCCCGGCTTGCGCTCGCGCTGCGTGCGGCCGGCCATCCCGTCCTCGCCATCGGTGGCCCGGGCGAGGAGCCCGTGCTGCGCCGACTGGCCGCTCTCGTGCCCGACCTGCCCGTCCTCACCGCGCCCGACGTGGCCGCGCTCGCGGGTGCGATCGCACCGTTGCGCGCACTGGTCGGGACCGACAGCGGGCCGCGCCACCTCGCGGTCGCCTTCGGGGTGCCCACGTTCACGTGGTTCGGCCCCGCGCATCCCGACGCGTGGACGCCGCCCGACCCGCGCCACGGCCTGTGGCGCACCGCCTTGCCCTGTCGCGCCTGCGAGCGCACCGTGTGTCCGCACTGGAACTGCCTGCCGGGGTTGTCCGCCGAGCGTGCGGCCGAACTCGTGCTCGCCCATCTGGAGCGCCATGGACGCTAGACTCCCGATCTCGGTGCTGTTGCTCGTGCGCGACGAGGTGGCCGACCTCGAGCAGCTGCTGCCCACGCTCGGGTTCGCCTCCGAGGTGGTGGTGGTGCGCGACCCGCGCGGTGACGAGCGCGTGCGCACGACCGCGGAGCGGCTCGGGGCGCGCGTGCTCGACCGCGCGTTCGACGGCTTCGGTCCGCAGCGCGCCTTCGCGCTCGCCGCCTGCCGTCACGAGTGGGTGCTGTGGCTCGACGCCGACGAGCGCCTCGACGCGGAGGCGGTGGCGGGACTCGCGGGGGCGCTGCGCGATGCGGGCCCGGCCACGCACTTCCGCATCGCGCGCTCGACGTGGTTCCTCGGTCGGCGCATCCGCTGGTGCGGTTGGCAGGGCGAGACCGTGCTGCGCCTGTTCCGGCGCGAGCGGGCGCGCTTCGACGCCGCTGAGGTGCACGAGACCGTCGCCGTGGAGGGGCCGGGCCCGCGGCTCCTGCCCGGTCGCATCGAACACCTGAGCTACCGTACGTGGGACGACTGTGTGGGCAAGATGGTCGCCTACGCGACCGCCAACGCCGCCAAGGCGCACCGGCAGGGGCGGCGGGCGGGCCCGCTCGACGTGCTGCTCCGCCCCCCGTTGCGCTTCATGAGACAGTACCTGTTCCAACTCGGCGTGCTCGACGGCGCACACGGTCTCGTGCTGTGCGCGCTCGCCTCCACGCAGGTGCTGCTCAAGTACGCGGCGCTCTGGGAGCGCACGCGCGCGGACCGCTCGCGATGAGCGTGATCGCCTGTCTGGGCGCGTACGACCCCGGCTATCCCCGCAATCGCATCGTGCGCGCCTCGCTCGCGCTCGCGGGCCACACGGTTATCGAGGCGCGCGTCCCCGATCGTCGTGCGTTCCTCCGCTGGCCGCGGCTGGTGCACGCGTGGGCGCGACTCGCGCGCGACCCCGACCTGGTGTTCGTGCCCGAGTTCCGGCACAAGGACGTCGCGGTGGCGCGGGTACTCGCGGGGGCGCGTCCGCTCGTGTTCGACCCGCTCGTCTCGCGTTGGGACACGCTGGTGGGCGACTGGCGCCTGCACGCGCCCGACTCGGGGCAGGCGCGCTGGAACCGCACCATCGACCGCATCGCGTTCGCGGCCTCGGACCGCATCCTGTGCGACACGTGGGCGCACGGCGAGCTGTTCGCCGAGTTGGGCGCCGAGCGCGCGCGGTTGCGCCGCGTACTGGTGGGGGCGGAGGCCGCGTTCTTCGACATCCCGCCCGCACCCGCCGACGTCCCGGTGCGCATCCTCTACGTGGGCGGGTTCCTGCCGCTCCATGGCGTCGGCACCATGTTGGATGCGTTCGCGCGTCTGGCGCGCGACCCTTCGCTGCGCGGTCGGTACGAGGTGGTGATGGTGGGGGACGGCATCGAGTACGCACAGGCACGCGCCGAGGCCGAGCGCGACGGGCTCGCGAACGTGACGTTCGCCGGGCGGCTGAGTTATCTCGACCTGCCGCGCGTACTGGCCGACGCGCACGTGGTGTTGGGCGCGTTCGGGGTCGGGGCCAAGACCGGTCGCGTCATCCCGCACAAGCTCTGGCAGGGCTTGGCGGCCGGGCGTGCGGTGGTGACCGGCGACGGTCCGGGCCCGCGCGAGGTGTTCGTGGACGGGCGCGACCTGGTGCTCGTGCCGCGCGGCGACGGTGCCGCGCTGGCCGCGGCACTCGCCGCGCTGGTGACCGACCCGGCGCGCCGTGCGGCACTGGGTGTGGCGGGGTGGGCGGGCGCGCTCGCCTGGGGGCACCCGACCGCGATCTCGGACCAACTCCGCGAGGCGTTCGCGGGGCTGCCCGGCATGGCGGACGCGTGATGCGCATCGCGCACCTCGACACCGGTCGCACGTGGCGGGGCGGGCAGGCGCAGGTCCTGCTCCTCATGCGCGAGCTCCGCGTGCGCGGGCACGAGCAATGCCTGCTCGCGCCCCCGGGGCCGCTGCTCGAGCGCGCGCGGGCCGAGGGCTTCGAGTGCGTGCGCTGGCGGGCGCGCGGGGAGTGGGACCTATTCGGGCTCGCGGCGGCGCGGGCCGCATTGGCGCGCTTCCGGCCTGCGGTCGCGCACCTGCACAGCGCACATGCCCACGCGCTCGGGGTGCCGGCTGCGCGCTGGGCCGGCGTGCCGGTCGTGGTCGTGTCGCGCCGGGTGGACTTCCGGGTGCGTGGCAACCCGTTCAGCGCGCTCAAGTACGCGCTGCCGGTGGACCGCTACCTGTGCATCAGCGAGGGCGTGCGCGCGGTGATGCGCGACTCGGGCGTGCCGGAGTCGCGCCTGCGCATCGTGCCGAGCGGCGTGGACCTCGCCGAGGTGCGGGCCGAGGGTGATCGTCCCGTGCCCGACCTGCGTCGCGCGCTCGGACTGCCGCCGGGGACGGAGTTGGTGGGAACCGTGGCCTCGCTCGCGCCGCACAAGGACCACGCGTTCCTGCTCGAGGCCGTACCCGAGGTGCTGCGCGCCCGGCCGAACGCGCGCTTCGTCTGGTTGGGCGAGGGCGAGTGCCGCGCGGCGCTCGAGCGCCGGCGCCGGGAACTGGGTCTCGAGGGGATGGTGCACATGCCGGGCTTCCATCCCGAGCCGCGCGCCGCCATGCGCCAGTTCGACCTGTTCGTGCTCTCGAGCCACCTCGAGGGACTGTGCACGTCGTTGCTCGATGCGCAGGTGCTGGGGGTGCCCATCGTGGCGCGCGCCGTGGGCGGCGTGCCCGAGGTGGTGACCGATGGCGTCAGTGGGCGGCTCGTGCGCGAACACGCACCGGGGGCGCTCGCGGGTGCGATCGTGGAGGCGATGGCCGAGCCGACGTCGAGGGCGCGCTGGGCCGCGGGCGGGCGGGCGGCGGTCGAGGCGTTCGGCATCGGCAGCACCGCGGAACGCACGCTGGCGGCCTACGCCGAGGCGCTCGCGGAGCGGTCCGCGCAGACTTGACCTTTCCCGGTCGCAGGGGGCGTCGCCGGGGTGCCGATGACCCGTCCAAGTGTTTGACGCTCAAGGATTCAGGGCGTTAGCTTCGCGTCGAGTGCCATCCCCACACGAGGGTCCCTCCTTGAACATCCTGACGAGCATCCTGAGCTTCTGGCCCATCATCCCGCTGCTCGGGATCGTCATCTTCTTCCACGAGCTGGGGCACTACCTCGCCGCCAAGTGGCGCGGGGTGACGGTGCTCAAGTTCTCGCTCGGCATGGGGCCCGAGATGGTGGGCTTCACGCGGGCGGGCACCCGCTACTGCCTGTCGTGGATCCCGATCGGCGGCTACGTCCAGATGGCGGGCGACTCGCTCGAGGAGGATGGCAGCATCCCCAAGGGCGGGCCCGAGCAGTTCCTCACGCACCCGTGGTTCGGACGTCTCATCATCGCCATCGCCGGCCCGTTCGCGAACCTCGTCACCGCGTGGCTCGTCGCCTTCGTCACGTTGGCGGCGGTGGGCGTCTCACAGCCCGACTTCCCGAACCTCATCGGGGCGGTCGAGGACGACAGCCCGGCGGCGGTCGCGGGCGTGCGGGCCGGGGACCGCTTCACGAGCGTGGATGCCACGCCCGTGGCGACCTGGCACGAGCTCGTGAACGTCCTCATCGCCGACACCAGCCGCACCATGACCATCACCATGGAGCGCGCGGGCGAGACCTATCCCGTCGTGCTCGGCCCCGGGCAGCACCGGCCGTGGCTGCGCGGGCTCGAGCCCGAGGGGCTGTTGCCCGTCGCGGGCATGGTCTCGCCGGGCATGCCGGCCTATCGCGCGGGTGTGAAGGAGGGCGACCGCTTCGTCGCCATCGAGGGGGTGCCGGTCAACGGCTTCCACGAGATCAAGGATCGCCTCAAGGGGCGCGCCGACTCCACGGTGCGCTTCACGCTCGAGCGCGAAGGCAAGCGCTTCGACCTCACCATCACGCCCATGCGTGCCGACCCCAACAACCCCGACAGCCCCGACGGCCAGATCGGCATCATGGCCCCGCGGGCGCTGGTCTATCGCGAGCGCTTCTCGCTCGACCGCGCGTTCCTCGCGTCGTTCCCGACGCTGTTCGCGATGGTGGACCAGGTCTACCGCAACCTGTGGCTCACCGTGAGCCGACCGTTCTACTACCGCGAGGCGGTCGGTGGCCCGATCTTCATCGGTCAGATGGCACGCGAGTCGGCGCGGCAGGGGCTCGACAGCTTCCTGTGGCTGCTCGCGATGATCAACCTCGCCATCATGTCGTTCAACCTGCTCCCCATCCCGCTGCTCGACGGCGGGCACATCGTGCTCGCGTTGCTCGAGGGCGTGCGGCGGCGCGCCATGACGGGGCGTTCGTACCTCACGTTCCAGAAGGTCGGGCTCGCCATCGTGGGCACGCTGTTCGTGTTCATCCTCTCGCAGGACCTGCTGCGCCCGATCCTGCGCGCGCGCGCCGTCGAGAAGGCCACGCAGGGGACCTCCACGGTTGCGCCCGAGACGCGCTGACCGGGTGCGCGGGGCCCTCGCGGCCCTGACCGTGCTTGCGCTGCTCTTCGGCGCGGCGCCCGTGTCGGCGCAGGTCGAGGGCGAGCTCCCCGAGCAACTGCGCTTGGTCGGCGGGGTGCGGTTCAAGGGCATGCGGCACCTCGGCGGCAAGGAGCTCAAGGCCGCCAACCTCAAGACCCGGAAGCCGTCCCGGCTGCCGTGGCGCGACAAGCCGTCGCTGCGCATGGACTTCCTGCGCGCCGACACCGCGGCGATCGTGGCGCTCTACCGCCACTACGGCTACCTCGACGCACGTGCCCGCTGGCGCTTCGAGCCCACGGGCGACCCCGCAGCGGTGCGGGTCGTGTTCGAGGTCGAGGAGGGCCCGCGCTCGCGCATCTCCGAGGTCGCCCTCGCGGGGGTGACCGCGTTCCCCGAGAGCGAGCTGCGGCGGTCGCTGCTGGTGCGGCCCGAGCGTCCGTACGACCCGGCGTTCCTGCCGCTCGACACGCTGCGCATGAGCGCGCTCTACCAGGATCGCGGCTACCGTCCGCACACCGTCGCCTCCGCCGTGCGCGGGCCCGCGGACTCGCTGCGGGTCGCGGTGCGCTACGAGGTGCAGGAGGGCCCGCGCTACCGCATCGGCGACGTGGCCTTCGAGGGCGGCACGCTCAAGGAGTCGCTCGCGCGCCGCGAACTGCTGCAGCGGCCGGGGGACTGGTACCGCCGCACCCGACTCGAGGAGAGCGTGCAGCGGCTCTACGACACCGGGCTCTACAGTCAGGTGCAGGTCTCGGCGACCGTGGACACCACCGACTCCACGCTCGACCTCGACTTCCGGCTCGCCGAGCGGCGTCCGCGCTGGATCGACCTCGGTATCGGCTCGGGTACCGCCGAGCTGTTCCGGTTCACGGGGGAGTGGGGGCACCGCAACCTCAACCGCAACGCGCTACGTGGCGCGCTCCATGGCGAGCTCGCGCTCGACTACCAGCGCCGCAACGCCCTCGACGAGGCCCAGGTCCTGCGTGTGCGCACCATCCGCACGAGCGCCGACCTCGTCGAACCGTGGTTGCTGGGCTTCCGCCTGCAGGGCCGCGCGAGCCTGTTCTACGAGCAGTCCAATGACGACCGCGACTACCGCTTCCTGCACCGTCGGCGCAGTCGTGGTGTCGAGGTCGGTCTGCTGCGCGAGTTCTCGCGCATCTTCCGGGCCAACCTCACCGCGCACACCGCGCTCGTGAACCAGAGCTACGACGTCCTGCTCGAGACCGATCAGGCGACGCGCGACTCGCTCTCGCAGGTCCTCGACCGCTACTTCGACAACGGCATGGGCCTCGGGCTCACCCGTGACACGCGCGACGATCGCGTCATCCCGGGCCGCGGTTCCATGCAGACGATCCTGCTCGAGTTCGCCGGCGGTCCGCTGCGCGGCGCGAGCAGCTACGAGAAGCTGCAGTTCACCTCGGTCTGGTACACGCCGCGCGCCAACGGCTGGCTGCTCGCTTCACGCGTCGTGGCCGGCGTCATGGCGCCGATCGGGAACCCGTCCGACGAGTTCTCGCCCGGGACGGTGGACCCCGAGGTCGCACGCGTGCCCAAGGAGCGCCGGTTCTTCATCGGTGGCGTGAACAGCCTGCGCGGGTTCGGCGAGAACTCCGTCACGGGCGACGGCGGACTGGCGATGCTGCTCGGCAACGTGGAGATGCGCATCCCCCTCTGGGGGCCGCTCGGGGCCGAGGTCTTCATGGACGCCGGCAACGTCTGGCCGCAGGCGTCCCACATCCGGTGGTCCGACCTCGTCGCGCCGTGGAACGTGTCCGACCCCTTGGATGCGAGCCAGTTGCGCTACTCGTATGGTGTGGGGGCGCGGGTCATGCTGCCGTTCGGCCCGCTCCGCTTCGACATCTCGTGGAGCGAGCATCCGGAGTTCTCCGGCGGCCAGTTGTTCCGCCGCCGGCAGCCGTTCGTGTACCAGTTCGCCATCGGACCGAGCTTCTGACATGACCGACCAACCCCCGCGCCCCGACCCCGAGGCCCCGAAGCCCGACGACGCGCCGCACGGCGTCGTCGAGTCGCTGCGTGAGGGGCTCGAGGACGCCGTCGAGGCGGTCGTCCCGCCGCCGGTTCGGTGGACGGTCGGGAAGCTCGTGCGTCTGGTCGCACTCGCGCTCGGTGCCCTGCTGGTGGTGGCGGTCGTGAGCGTGGTGGCGTTCCTCATGAACCGCACCGAGCTCGTCGCGCACGAGATCGCGCTGCTCCTCAACCGTACGCTGCGCGAGCACAGCGACCTCGTGATCGACCTGCGCGACCTGCAGGGCAACCCGCTCACCGGGTTCCGGGCCGTCGCGCCGCGTGTCCGCTACCGCGACGGCACGCCGGTCGTGGCGGCGCGCGAGATGCGCGTGAACTACTCGGCGTGGAGCCTCATCACCGGTCAGGGCGGCAGCCTCGACGTCACGTTCGTGGCCCCCACGGTCCAGCTCATGGCCCCGGACGGTGGTTGGCGCATCCCGGAGTGGCGCAGTACGCCGAAGCCGCGCCGCGGCGACCCACCGAGCCTGCAGATCCGTCTGCACGTGCGCGAGGCCCAACTCCTGGCGCCCAAGCCGTACGGCCTCGTGAAGGGCGTGGACCTGGATCTCGTCGCACGCACCGGCCGCACCACCCAGGTGCGGCTCGAGCGCATGTCGTGGGAGCGCGGGCCGTGGGACAGCCGGCTCGAGCGCCTGACCGCCGAGGTGGTCTCGGACCGCGACGGTGTGCGCGGGCGCATCGAGACGCTGCGCACGCCCGACCTCGAGTTGCGCGGCGAGGTGGGGTGGCGGAGCGACCAACCGGACAAGCGGGCGCACATCGAGATCGCGCGCGTGCGGTGGGCTTGGCTCGCGAAGGTGTTCGACAACGGTGCCTTCGACGTGTCCGGAACGGGTGCGTTCGTGGTGGACGCGCTCGGGGACGAGCGCTGGATCGGTCGCTTCCGCGGTGCCGTGGACTGGGACTCGCTGCGCGCCGACGGGAGCGGTGTGGCGCGCTGGGATGGTCGGCTGCTGTGGGTGGACTCGCTCGCGCTCGCCTCGAAGGCGGGCGACCTGCGCGGTGCGCTGCGGTGGTCGAACGAGGGCTGGGAGATCGGGGGCGACGTCCGGCGCGCCGACCCGCTCCACTGGCAGGCGCTGCAACTCGTCGGCTGGCCGGCGGGTGACCTGAACGGCTACTTCCGCTACGTCGTGGACACGAGCGTCGAGGATCGCCCCGATGCGCGACTCGACGCGCGACTGGGGGGCTCCGCCATCCAGGGCTGGCAGGTGGACAGTGCCACCGTGCGGGTCGAGTTCCCGTTCGCCGCCGCCGACTCGTTCCTCGTGTCCGGCTCGCGGCGTGGGGGGCGCTTCACCATCCGCGGTCGCACGAACCCGAAGGGGTGGACCGGGTCGTACGCTGTGCGCGACCTGCCGCTCGAGGAGTGGCCGGACGGACGCGCGACCGGTCTGACCGGCATGCTCGAGTCGGCCGAGGGCGGTCTCGACGCGCGTGACGGTGCGCTCGACGTCACCGGGACGCTGGTGGGTCGTGCGACCGACTGGGCGAGCGCGAGCTTCGCCGACTGGCGGCTCGACGACGTCTCGGGGCGGCTCCTGCCGAAGCCCGACATGGCGGCGCGCTTGACCGCGAGCGATGGTTTCTTCAGCGGCCTGCACCTCGACCGGGTCGAGACCCCGCTCCGCCTGGGCGATGCCACGGTGGCCTTCGACACGCTGGTGGTGGCCGCGGGCGACACCACCGCCACGCTCGTCGGCGACGCCTCGTGGGAGGGTGCGGCGTGGTGGATGACGCTCACGCACGCGCACGTGGCGAGCGACCAGTTCTCGTTCCTCGCCGATCCCCCGGTGCGTCTCTCGGGCGATGCGGAGGGCACCTCGTTCGAGCGTGTCGTGGCGCGTGACGGTCCCGCGCTGCTCGAGGTGGCGGGGCGGTGGGCGGCCCCCGGCGGCTCGTACGACTTCACGCTCGAGGGTTCGCGCCTCGACCTCGCTCACGTGGGCATGGATCCGGCGCTGGGCCTCGCCGGTCAGGCGGACATCCGTCTGCGTGTGCGCGGACGGACCGGGGTGCCGCAGTGGCGGTTCGAGGGACGGGTGGCCGACCCGGGCATGGAGGGGCACGTCGCCGATTCGGTCGCCATCGTGCTCGAGGGTGGTGCGCACCGTCTCGAACTCGAGGAGGGCATGTTCCGCCTCGGGGCCGGCGTCGTGCGAGGTTCGCTCGTGGTGGAGCGTACGCCGGCCGCGTTCCCGGACTCGTTGTCGCCCACCGCGATCGTCCGTTGGCTCGAGGATGCCGGGGCGTGGCGCGGGCGGGCGACCGCGGACGCGTTCCCGGTGGACCGCCTCGCCGGCGTCGTCCCCGACGCTACCGGTTGGGCCGGTACCGTCTTCGGTAGCCTCTCGCTGCAGGGTTCCCCCTCGGATCCCGTGGTCGAGGTCCAGGCGCAGGGCGAGCGCCTCGGCTGGCACGACATCCGGCCCGAGAACGTCACCGTGCGGGCCGGGCTCGAGGACGGTCGGCTCGAGGTGCGCGACCTGCGGGTGCGCATGCTCGGGGTCGAGTCGCGCGCGCAGCTCTCCGTCCCCATGGTGTGGGCGCTCGGGCACGAGCCGTCGTTCCCCGACCAGCCGCTCCGTGGCCGCGTGGACGTGCCCGCCGGCGACCTCAAGGTGCTGCCGCTCATCGTGCAGCAGTTGCAGTACGCGCGCGGGCGCTTCGAGCTCGCCGCCGAGGTCTCGGGTACGCCCCGTTCGCCGCGGCTGCAGGGCCGCGGCCGCATCCGCGACGGCGTGGTGCGCCCCATGAACCGCAGCGAGGTGGTCGAGGGCCTCAACGCCGACCTGCACTTCGACGAGGAGCGCATCACGCTCGACACGCTGTGGGCGCGTCAGGGGCGGACCGGGCGCATGTCCTCGCGGGGGGCGGTGCTGCTCGACAAGGGCGCGCTCCGCAGCTACCGCTTCGACGTCGCGCTCCGCGACTTCGCGGCGGCCGAGGAGGGCATGTACGCCATGCTGTTCGACGGCGACTTCGTGGTCTCCGACGGTCCGCGCGTGGGTGGGGAGCCGCTGCCCCTGGTGACCGGTCGCGTGAAGCTCAAGCGCGGGGTCGTGGAGTTCGACTTCGCGAACCAATCCGAGGTCCAGAAGCGCGCCGCCACCACCCAGCCGTTGTTCTGGACCTACCGCATCAAGATGGACGCCAAGAACAACCTGCGCTGGCGCACGCCCGACGCCGAGCTGGAGTTCGACGCCGACCTCGACCTGCAGCAGACGACCGACTCGCTCATCATGTACGGCGAGATGCACGCGCTGCGCGGGACCTACTGGTTCCTCGGGAACCGCTTCCGCCTGTTGCGAGCCGACCTCCGCTTCGACAACCAGCTCGGCGTGGACCCGGTGCTCGACATCGCCGCCGAGACCCGACTGCCGTCCGTGCCCGGCGCCCCACTCGAGACGATCACGGCCGAGCTCGTGGGCCGCTCGAGCAAGCCCGTGATCACGCTCACCAGCTCGCAGAACTCCGACCAGCGGACCATCCTGCTGGCACTCACCGTCGGTTCGATGCGCGACGAGCAGGACCGGCTGTCGGTCTCGAGTCCGCTCGACAACTACGTCACGCGCCAGTTGAACGCCCAATTGAGCGCCAACCTCTCGAGCGTGTTCCGTGGCGCCATCAGCGAGTGGGAGTTGCGCCGGGACCGCGGGGGCCTGCTCACCGGCGAGGGCGGACTCGTGGTCGGGGTGGGCTCGCAGGTGACGAGCAACCTCGCGTTCCGCTACCAGCAGCGTCTCCCCATGAACGAGCGCCCGATCAGCACCGGGCGCATGGATCCGACCGACATGTTCGAGCAGAACGTCGAGGCCGAGTACCGCGTGAACCGCTTCATCTACCTGACCAGCGGTATGGCGCGGCGGCGGGCCGGGATCACGGGCGCCGCTCCGCTGAACACCGACTACAACGTGAACCTCAAGGCTCGCTGGGAGTACTGACGGCGCCGCCGCGACGGCGCGGCATGGCCGGTGTACCCTAGCGTCCTCGCACCATCGCGGTCGTACCGGGAAGAGAGGGGTCGTAGCATGCGGATGCGCGTCTGGGGAGGCGTCCTCGCGGGGATGGCGTTGGCCCTCGCGCTCGGGGCGGGGGCGGCCCACGCCCAGTACTTCGGCCAGAACAAGATCCAGTACCGCGGCCACGAGTGGCACTCCATCCGCTCGCAGCACTTCGAGGTGTTCTTCGACGCCGGGGCGGACAGCCTCGCGATGCGCACGCTCGACCTGTCCGAGAAGGCGCACGAGGCGTTCGCGGTGCGGACCGGGCACCGCCTGTCGAAGCGCGTCCCGATCATCCTGTACGCCTCGCACCACGAGTTCGCGCAGACGAACGTCACGAGCGAGCTCATCGACGGGTCCACCGGCGGGTTCACCGAGGCGTTGCGCAACCGCGTCGTGGTGCCGTTCTCGGGGTCCTACGAGGACTTCCGGCACGTGCTCGTGCACGAGCTCGTGCACGCGTTCCAGTTCGACATCCTCTACCACTCGTCGGGCGTGTCGCTGCTGTCGGGGCAGGGCCTGTTCGGCGTGCCGCTGTGGTTCGCCGAGGGCATGGCCGAGTACCTGTCGCTGGGCATGGAGCCCAACGCCGAGATGTACGTGCGCGACGGCACGCTGACGGGCTACCTGCCGCCGCTCGAGTGGGCGGGCGGCTACCTCGTCTACAAGATGGGGCAGAGCGCCATCCAGTACCTCGTCGACGAGTACGGCGAGGACCGGTTCCGCGAGGTGCTGCGCCGGCTGCGCCAGATGCGCAACTTCGACCGGGCCTTCACGCGCACCTATGGCATGACACCGCAGCGGTTCGACGAGCTGTGGCGTGCGCACCTGCGCCGCAAGTACTGGCCGAGGATCGCCACGCTCGAGCATCCCGAGTCGTTCGCCCGCCGCCTCACCGACCACCGGCGCGACGAGAGCGTGATGAACTTCTGGCCGTCGATCTCGCCGCAGGGCGACCGGGTGGCCTACTTCAGCGACCGCCGCCAGTACAACGACGTCTACCTCATGTCGGCGTTCGATGGCCGCGTACTCAAGCGCGTGGTGGAGTCCGAGCGCGACCTCATGTTCGAGGCGATCCCGCTGCTGCGGACCTCGATCGCGTGGTCCCCCGACGGCCAGCAGTTGGCCCTCGTCGTGGGCAGCGCCGGCAAGGACCGGCTTTACGTGGTGGACGCCGATGACGGCCGGCTGGTGCGGTCGTTCGACATCCCGGCGCTCGAGCTGTCGTTCCCGGCGTGGTCGCCGGTCTCGGACTCCATCGTGGTGTCGGGTCTCTCGAACGGTCGTGCCGACCTCTACCTGATCGACGCCGGGACGTCGCAGGTCACGCGGCTGACCGATGACGCGTGGGACGAGAAGGAGCCCACGTGGTCGCCCGACGGTCGCACGCTCGCGTTCGCCTCGGACCGGCTCACCCCGGTCGTCCTGCACCCGTTCCGCCAGCAGAACGGCTTCGGCCGCTACGCGCTCTACACCATGGACGTGGCGTCCCGCACCATCCAGTTCGTCCTCGACACCTCGGGTGAGGACCATGCGCCGGCATGGTCGCCCGACGGGCGCAAGCTGGCGTTCATCACCGATCACTCCGGGGCGCCGAACATCGCGCTGCTCGACCTCACCGACTCGACGGTCACGCAGCTCACGGACCTCACCGGCGGCGTCATGGCGCTGTCGTGGGCCCGCCACACCGACCGACTCGTGTTCTCGGCCTTCGACCGGGGCGGCTACGACCTGTTCGCCATCCAGGAGCCGCTGTCGTCGCCCGCGCTGCTGGCACGCATGAGGAAGCACGTGCCCGGTTCGGTGACCTCGATCGCGACCGTGGACGACCCGCCGCCGCCGTTCCCGGATCTGCCCGCCAATCGCGGTGCGCTCTCCGGGACGTGGCCGGACTCGCTCACGGTGCCCGACACCTCGCGCGCCTCCCGCACCCGCGACCGGGTGCGCGTCGATCGCGGCGGTCTGCCGCCCGCGACCTTCGAGAGCGTGGCGTGGGAGGGGGGCGGCTACCCGCAGCCCATGCCGAACGTGGGTGAGGAGCGCGACACGACGCGGAAGGAGCGCGTCGCCCCCACGCCGGTGCTCGAGCGGGGCGGGCCGTTCGCGCTCTCCGACACGGTGCTCTCGCAGCGCCCGCAACCCTATCGCTGGAAGCTCTCGCTGGAAGCGGTGCAGGTCGGGGCGATCGCGGCGAGCAGCTACGGGTTCGCGGGTTCGACGCAGCTGCTGTTCAGCGACTTCCTCGGGGACCGCAACCTGTACTTCGCGGGCGACCTGTTCTCGAACTCGCTCGAGGACGCGAACATCCTCGCGATCTACAGCTACCAGCCGCGACGACTCGATTGGAGCGTGGGTGCGTTCCACTACAAGAACTACTACCAGTCGCGCGTCACCACGTTGGGGCAGCCGCTGTCGGGCCTGAACCTGTTCTCGGAGCGCTCGTTCGGCGTGCTCGCCGGCGTGAGCTACCCGTTCGACCGCTTCCGCCGCTTCGAGACCCAGTTCACCCAGATGTTCGTGGACCAGGACTTCTTCCGGGAGCTCCCGAACGGCGACATCGTGCGCGTGCGCAGCGACTACCGCACCGTGACCTCGCCCTCGCTGTCGCTGGTGGGGGACAACGCGCTCTTCGGCGAGTTCGGCCCGGTGAACGGCGGACGCTGGAACCTCACCTACAGCCCGGCCTTCAACGTCTTCCCCAAGAGTCTCGAGTACCACACCCTGTCGTTCGACCGTCGCCGCTACATCAACCTGTCGCGCGGCTACTCCATCGGCATCCGCACGCTGGCCGGCGTGAGCAGCGGGCGGGACCCGCAGGCGTTCCAGGTCGGTGGGTTCTCCACCCTGCGCGGTTACCCCGACTTCGACATCGTCGGCACGCGGCTGCTGCTCGCGAACGTCGAGTTGCGCTTCCCGTTCGTGGACCAGCTCGGGATCGTCGGTCCGCTGCCGCTCGGGAGCCTGCGACTCAAGGGTGTGCTGTTCGCCGACCTCGGCACGGTCTGGAACGAGGGCACCTCGCCGCGCCTCTGGTGGATCCGCAACGGCCGGCGGCTCAAGGACCCGTACTTCTCGTTCGGCACGGGCGTCCGCTCGTGGCTGCTGGGTCTGCCCATGAAGCTCGACGTGGCGTGGGCCTCGGACCTGCAGGACACCCGCAAGCCGCGCTGGCACTTCTCCATCGGCCCCGAGTTCTGAGGAGCATCCCCTGTCCGAGTCCCGCCGACCCACCCCGACGCCCGCGCCGACCTATCGCCTCGACCCGTCGGAGGTCGCGGGCTTCCAGACACCCGAATGGGTGAAGCACGCGGTCTGGTACCAGGTCATGGTGGACCGATTCCGGCGGAGTGCCGAGGCGCCGGTGCGCGAGCACCTGCGCGACTGGCGCACCGACTGGTACGAGCCCAGCCCGTGGGAGGGACGCGACGGGCGCTCCATGTACGGGGGCTGGATCTGGGGGCGCAAGTGCGGTGGGGACCTGCGTGGCCTGCGTGAGGCACTGCCCTACCTGAAGGACCTCGGCGTCAACGCGCTCTACCTGCTGCCGGTCTTCCAGGCCGAGAGCCCGCACAAGTACGACGCCACCAACTACCTGCACATCGACGAGCACTACGGGGCCGGCGCGCCCTATCTCGCGAGCGAGGCCGCCGAGGACCTGCTCGATCCCGCGACGTGGCGTTTCGACCCCAACGACCGCCTGTTCCTCGAGGTCCTGCGCGAGGCCAAGCGCGCCGGGTTCCGCGTCATCGTGGACGGGGTCTTCAACCACGTCGGCACGCGGCACCCGGCGTTCCGCGATGTGCGCGAGCAGGGCCCCGCGAGCCGCTACGCGGACTGGTTCGAGGTCACGTCGTGGGAGCCGTTCGCCTATCGCGGTTGGTTCGGGCACGGGTCGCTGCCGCAGTTCCGTAAGGACGACGAGCACGGGCTCGCGAGCGAGTCGCTGCGGCGGCACCTGTTCGACGTCACCCGGCGCTGGATGGACCCCGATGGTGACGGCGACCCCTCGGATGGCGTGGACGGCTGGCGCCTCGACGTGCCCAACGAGGTCCCGATCGCGTTCTGGCGCGAGTGGCGCACGCTCGTGAAGTCGATCAACCCCGACGCCTACATCACCGGTGAGATCTGGGGCCCGGCCCAGGTGTGGTTGCAGGGCGATGCGTTCGACGCGGTCATGAACTATGAGTTCGCGACCCCCGTCGTGGCGTGGCTGTTCGACCGCGAGCGCCGCATCGCGGTGAGCGAGTTCGACCGCCGCATGGCCGAGGTGCGCGGTCGCCACCCGAGCGAGGCGACCTACGCGATGCAGAACCTCATCGACAGCCACGACACCGATCGCGCGGTCAACATGGCGCTCAATCCCGACCGCTTCTACAACAAGCGCAACCGCGTGCAGGACGACCCCGACTACGACGGCGGCCAGCCCGGCGAGGACGAGTACCGCCGCCTGCGGCTGGTGGCGCTGCTGCAGATGACCTACGTGGGCGCGCCGATGATCTGGTACGGCACCGAGGTGGGCATGTGGGGCGCCAACGACCCGCACAACCGCAAGCCCATGCTGTGGCGCGATCACGAGCCGTACGGCAAGCCGAGCGAGAACTCCATCATGAACGACCTGCACGCGTGGTACCGCTCGGCGATCGCGCTGCGTCACGCGCACCCGGCCCTGCGCACGGGATCGTTCCGCACCGTGCTGGCGGACGACGCTCGTGACGTCTGGGCATTCGTGCGCGAGGGGGGCGGCGAGGAGGTGCTGGTGGTGCTCAACGCCGCGCTCCGCGACCAGCGGGTGCCGCTCCCGATCGACCTCGGCTCCGGTTGGCGGCCGGTCTTCGGCGATGCTCCCGACGGTGCCGCCGATGCGTTCCCCGACGTGCGTCTGGCGGCGGGTGAGGGGCGCGTCTGGGCGCGCGGGGGCGCGTGATGGCCGTGGGTGCGGAGTTGTTCGCGCGTCGCCGCGCGGGGGTGCTGCTCCACCTCACCGCGCTGCCGGGCCCGCACGGCATCGGGGGCTTGGGGCCCGAGTCGCTGCGGTTCGCCGACTGGTGCGCCGACGCCGGCCTGTCGTTGTGGCAGATGCTGCCGATCGGCCCCGTGGGCGGGGGCGAGAGCCCGTACTCGGCGACCAGCAGCTTCGCGGGTGAGCCGCTGCTCGTCTCGCTCGAGTGGCTCGCCGAGGATCGCCTGCTCGACCGTCGCCGCCTCGCTGCGCCGCGCGCGCTCGGGCGGGGGCCGGCGCGCTACGCCGACGCCCGTGCCCACAAGTGGCCGCGCTTCGCCGAGGCGCACGAGCGCTTCGAGCGCGCGGGCGGCATGGCCTCACGCGGATGGCGCACGTTCGCGCGCGTCCATGCCGGGTGGCTGCCGGGTTGGTCCCGGTTCGCGTCGGCGCGCCTCGGTGGGCGCCCCGAGTTGCACGCCTTCGTCCAGTTCGCGTTCGCGACCCAGTGGGAGCGACTGCGCGGGCATGCTCGCGAACGCGGGGTGCACCTCGTCGGCGACCTGCCGATCTTCGCCACGCAGGACTCCGCCGACGTGCAGGACCGTCCCGAGTTGTTCCGGCTCGGGCGCGGAGGGCGGCCGCGCGTGGTGACCGGCGTGCCGCCCGACATGTTCTCGGCCGAGGGCCAGTTGTGGGGGCACCCGCACTACGCCTGGGCCTCGCATCGGCGCGAGGGGTTCCGGTGGTGGACCGAGCGCGTTCGCGTGGCGCTCACGCGCTTCGACGCCCTGCGCATCGACCACTTCGTCGGTCTCGTGCACGCCTACGAGATCCCGGGCGATGCCGCGACCGCACGCGTCGGACGCTGGCGCCCGACCCCGGGACGCGAGCTGCTCGGCGCGGTGCGGCGCGCGCTCGGGCCGCTCCCGCTCATCGCCGAGGACCTCGGCAACGTCACCGACGCGGTGGTCCGGTTGCGGGAGGACTTCGGACTGCCCGGGATGAAGCTCCTGCACAACGCGTTCTACGAGGCCGACCACCCCGACCTGCCGCATCGCCACCCGCTCGACGCCGTGGTCTATCCGGGTACGCACGACAACGACACCACGCGGGGGTGGTTGCACTGGCTCTCGGCCGAGGTGAGGGAGCGGTTCGTCCGGGTGGCCGGTGCCGACCTCGCGCGTCCCGAGGAGGCGCTGGTGCGCATGGCGTGGGGCAGTCCGGCCCGGACCGCCATCGCCGCCATGCAGGACCTGCTGGGGCTGGGGCCCGAGGCGCGCTTCAACACCCCGGGGACCCCCGAGGGCAACTGGACGTGGCGGATGGCCCCGCGGGCGGCGGATCGCGCCCTGGCGGCCCGCCTGCGGGCCCTCACGGCCGATTGTGGCAGGCTGGCCGGTCGGGCGTCCCGGCGCGGCCCACGGGCCTCCTAGGGCGCTCTGGAGCGCCCCAGTGCGCGAACGAAGGCCCCCGATGGCGGGTCGCCATCGGGGGCCTCGCTTCCCGCTTCCTCGACAGGGCTGGACTAGAGCCGGACGAGGCGGGTCGAGCGTGCCCCCGAGGGGGTCTCGAGGCGCACGAAGTACAGGCCCGAGGGGCTCAGCGCGCCACCCTCGTCGCGCCCGTTCCACGCGGTGGCGTGCGAGCCGGCCTGGAAGGCGCGGTCCTCGACCACGCGCACCTGCCGGCCCGTGACGTCGTGCACCGTCAAGCGGACGCGGCCCGCTTGAGGCAGGGCGAAGCGCAGCACGGAGTGCTCACGCGTCGGGTTGGGCCACGGCGCGGACAGCGACAGTTCGGCGGGGGCCGGCCCCGGCGTGGGCGGCTCGACGCCGACGAACGACAGTGGCGCGAGCACGGTGAACGTCATCTTGGGGAGCGCGATCGTGACCGACTGGTTGAAGCCGTCGTAGGGGCTGCCATTGGCGAGCAGCGTGCCGGAGTTGACCGGGCCCGACCCACCGTACGTCGGGTTCTGGCTGTTCACGAGCTCGGTCCACGCACCGTTCTGCGGCATGCCGACGATGTAGCTGGCGTAGTCGGTGTTCGACCAGTTCGCGAGGATGACGATGGTGTTCCCGTTGCCGTCGGTGCGTCGCCAGCCGATCACGTTGCCACCCTCGTTGACGTGGAACACGTGCGTCGAGGCGTTGGCGAACAGCGGGCTCAGGGTGGTGCGCAGCTTGATGAGACGCGAGTAGAAGCCGAACGCGCCGGCGCCCACGGGGCTCGTCTTCTTGGACCAGTCGAGCCGGCCGCTGTTGTCGGGGGCGGGGTTGAACGGGTTCGACTCCAGCCACTCGTCGCCCTGCAGGAACGCGGGCACGCCCATCGAGGTGAGCGTGGTGCCGAGCGCCAGCATGGTGCGGCCGCGCGCCCAGATGTCGTCGTGCGGCGCGCTGCCGTCGATGGTCCTCACCATGCGCTGTCCGCCGCTCGAGGGCCACGCCTCGTCGTGCAACTGGACGTAGTGCAGCGCGCGCTGCTGCTGCAGGTAGTAGCCGTCGCCGAGCAGGGCGAGTCGGACGTCGTTCATGCTCGGGTCCCCGAACGCGGCGGCGAACGTCGCACCGCGCACGCGCTCACGGAACATCATGCTGTACTGACTGTCGAACCCGGCGCCGCTCACGCTGGTCGGGGCCGAGACGAGCGCCTCGCTCGGGAGGTTCTCGGCGATCGTCACCCGATCCACGAAGCGCTGGTTCTTCTCGTTGTTCATGCGCTGCATGAGGAACCAGCCGTCGTCGCTGTTCGGACCCACCTTCATGAACGCGGTCCCGTCCATGCGGAAGCCGTCGAGGCGGTACTCCCCGAGCCACAGGTGCGAGGCGTACGCGAGCATCTCGGAGACCGCCGGTCGCTCGAACGCGGGCTGGGAACCCCACGGCGTCGAGGCGTCGGGCGTGTAGAACCACGACTGCGTGCCGTCGTAGTTCCAGAGGTAGTTGTCGGTCGGCGAGACGTGGTTCCAGACGATGTCGAGCAGTACGGCGATGCCGTTGTTGTGGAGCGTGTTCACCATCTGCTTGAACTGGTCCGGCGTGCCGTACTTGCCCTCGGGCGCGAAGAACGTGACCGGGTTGTAGCCGGCCGAGATGTCGCCCGCGTACTCGGTGATGGGGCAGAGCTGGATCGCGTTGACGCCGAGGCTCTTGAGGTGCGCGACGCGCGCGGTGACGTCCTGGAAGCGCGACGGGTAGGGCGTCGCGCCGGCCGGGTCGTTGAGTCCGGCGAACGTGCCGACGTGCATCTGGTAGATGACCATGCGCTCGAGCGGCGGGGTCTGCCAGGTCGAGTCGGTCCACGTGAAGCGGAACGGGTTCTCGACGATCGAGTTGTAGCCGGAGCCGGCGTTGAACGCGCGCGCCACCGGGTCCGGGGCGTAGCCGCCGTTGTCGGTGCGCGTGGGGAAGAAGAACTTGTACTCCGAGCGGTCCGTGACGTTATTGCCGCGCGCGATGAACCACTCGCCGTACTTGGTCATGGCGAGCTGGCCCCACGCGTTGAACGCACCGCGCACGAACGCCTGCGAGACGTTCGGGGCCCACACCTTGAAGACGGCCGCGCCACCGTTCACGAGCGTGGCGCCCGGCGGGGCGTGCTCGAGGGTGGCGAAGTTGACGCTGTAGCCGCCGTCGGCCGGGACGGTGGCGGTGATGCCGTTGCGGCTCAGGTAGGCCGTGCTCGTGCCGTCCACGAGTCGGATCCAGTACGAGAGCGCCGTGGTGGGCGTGGTCGCGGGGATCTGGGCTGCCCACAGGTCGTAGGGCCCACGCGCCCCGATGCGGCTCGCCGCGATCGTCGTGACGGTCGCGCCGACGGTGAGCCGGACCTCGGCTGCGGTCAGGTCGTTCCGGTAGCTCTGGAACCGGACCTGGAAGCTCTCGCCGTTCACGGGGCAGAGCGGGCGACGCTCCTGCCAAGGGAAATGCGACAGACCGTTCCACTCGACGTTGTTGTCGGCGCCTGCAGCGCGCGCGAGCGTGGGCAGCAGCGACAGCAGCACGAGTCCGAGGGCCGAAGCGAGGCGACGGGGCATGGCCGAAAGGTCCTCCGGGGAGGGGATGAAGGTCAGGGATACACCTCCACTCATCGCCTATGAGGATGACGGCCCGAAGCGGTGCGGGTCAAGGGATTCGAGGTGTGGAAACCTCTTCAATCCCTAGGCTAACCTGCTGGCGTTCGGGTTCTTGCGAGGTCGTGACAGGACGGATCGAGGAGGAGGGATGAGACCCCATGCCGCACGGATCGCCCCACCGACATGCTTGGCCCTTCTCATCGCCGCGATGCCCGTGAGCGCGATCCCGGTGCACGTGGAGGTCGCACCTCCCAGCTCGACCCCGTCGAGTGCGGTCCTGTGGCTTTCCGGCAATCGCGCCGAACTCGGGCAATGGAACGGTGCGGGGGTTCGGCTGACGCGCGACGCCGACGGGCGCCATCGCGCTACGCTCGACCTGCCGGTGGGCACCGCGCTGGAGTTCAAGGTGACGCGCGGGAACTGGGACACGGTCGAGAAGGGGCCCACGGGCGCCGAGATCTCCAATCGACGCTGGCTGGTGACGGGCCCCCAGGACACCGTGCGCATCGAGGTGGCTGCGTGGCGCGACGCGTTCG
>JBJTRI010000089.1:0-22724 GCA_046076045.1 bacterium | reverse complement strand
GTCCCCGCGCCCACTCAACGGACCGCGAGGACGACCGAGGGAGGACCGCGCACGCCGTGGACGGTCGTGCCGCGCGCGGGTGGAGTGGCCGCGGCGAGGGTCCCGAACGGCGCAGTGCCTCCCATGGACGGAGCCGCGACCGCCGGTGCGGCCGGCGGTCGCGAAGCGACGTGGGCCGAGGTGCGGCGCAGCGACGGGCCCGGACGCAGGGCCACGCGACGTCCGCGATCGGCAGGACGGAACTGGGGGCGCTGGGCGGCGCGCAGCGGCTCGGCCTCGACCGCGGCGGACGACGACTCGTCGTGGGCCGCGATCGTCGCGGCGGGCCGCCACTCGAAGGGCGCCGAGACCGCGGGTCGCACCGCCAGGAGCACGAGGAGCGCGAGAGCCACCGCCATGACCCACACGACGCGCGTCGGCGTCACCGTGCTGGCGGGCACGGCGATCGCGCGCGGGCGCGGGGTCCGGCGGGGCGTTCTCGTCATGGGGCGCGACTCCTCGTGGTGAAGGGGTGGCAGGTCCTTGGGGATGTTGCAGCGCGAGAGGTGGGGTGACCTGCCGACGAGGGGAATGTCGGGTCTCCGCTACCGAGAAGAAAACTAGATTGTTCGTTCATGAATGTGAGCTTCATCCTCATGGTGAGTCCGCGCCTGTGCGCGTCCGGTGGGTGCCGTCGTCGCAACACCGATGGGGCGACCCGGTCGCAGTCCGCGAGGTCGCTGCTGTGGGGCGGGGGTAGTGGTGCGGTGCGGTATCGGTGCACGAGGTTGCGGCTGAGCAGCGCCGATCGGGCGGGGCGGTACCGGTACGCGCGGTCGCGGCTGTACCGATGCGGTCACCCGGCACGCTCGCGGTGCACGCGATCGTTCACCCGGGGCACGCCGCGCGTGCGGGGCGCGGTGGGGAAGATGTTGCGCGGGTTCGGATTGCGCGCGGACCCGGGGCGCGGCACGCGCGCTGCAAGGGCAGGTGAGCGTCGTCGTCGCAATCGCACCCGAACCCGTTCCCGGAGGATCCCATGCGCCGCATCGCCACCCTCGTCCTCGCCGCCGCGCTCGTCGCGCTCGTCGCGCCGCTCGCCGCCGCCCATCCGGTCACGCCGCGCGTGGACCGCCGTGAGGCTCGTCAGGAGGCCCGCATCCACGCCGGCGTGCGCAGCGGTGCGGTCTCGCTGCGCGAGGCCCGGCGCCTGCACGCCGGCCAGCGCCGCGTCCGTCGCATGGAGGCCATCGCCAAGTCCGACGGCATCGTCACGCCGCGTGAGCGCATCCGCCTGGAGCGCGCGCAGGACCAGCAGTCGCGCCGCATCGCGCGCGCCGTGCGCCGCGGTCGTTGAGTTCACGCGGTGTGCGGTCCCTCCGCCATCCGGAGGACCGCACGCGTCGAGACCGGTCCCACGCACGCCAGGGCCGTGAGGGTCGGAGCGACGGACCCCCGGGGGAGCGATCCCCCGGGGGTTCCGTGTCCGCGTGAATCAGCGGACCGGGGGCAGCAGGTCGAGCAGGCGCTGGTACGACACGGTCCACGTCACGGTGCGCTCGTCCACCCCGATCGGCCACGAGCACTCGAGACGCAGCCGCGAACTCGGCTCGGGCACACCCGTGCGCCACAGGATCGAGACCCCGGCCTCGCTCCGCCAGTCCTTCGGTTCGGGCACGTCGCGACCATCCGCATTGAACCGTCGTCCCACCTCGTGATCCCAGATCGCGCCGGTGGCGAGGTTGGTGGCGAGCTGCAGCGGCATCCACGCCGGCAGCGGCAGTCGCAGCACCTGCCGCAGGTCGTCCACCAGCACGAGCTCGCTGCGCGCGAACACCGCGCCCGTGCCGCTCTCGGAGTCGGCCTCGAGCGTGCGCAACGAGTGCACACCGCCGAGCACGAACGCCGCCTGCGGGATCGCCTCGCCGTGCAATCGGCCGTAGCTCAGCTGCGAGACGAGCCCGAGGTGATCGCCGAGCGAGAGGTCGCCGCCCATGTCCACGCGCAGCCGCCGATAGTCGAACGCGCTGCCCAGTGCGGGCGAACTCGTCCACTGGTTGAAAGCGATCCGCAGGCGCGTCCCCGGCAGGGTGGTGACGAGCGTGACGTTCGTCTCGCGCACCCGCCCGGTCGCGGCCGAGTCGTTCTGCAGCACCACGGGGCCGTCGCCGAACAGCGTCCACTCGGTGGTGGTGGCGCGCGCCGACTCGAGTTGGTCGCGCCAGCGCAGGGCCGCCTGGTTGCGCGGGCCGACCCAGCGCAGCCGGGTGCTCCAACCGTCCTGCCGCAGGTAGTGCTCGTGGTCGTCGCCGTTCGTGAACGCGGCCAGCTCCGCGAGCCACGGCTCGTAGGTATCGTCGTGCAGCGCCCACGTCCTGCGGCCCGCGGTGACGTCCCACGCGATGCGTGCGCGGGTCGTGCCCACGCGCCACGACCGCGTCAGCGTGGCCTCGCCCAGCAGGTCCTCCGCGCTCTTCGCCCACTGCGCCCATGTGCGCAACCGCGTGCCGGCCACGAACCGCGTGCTGGCCGACGCCCCCAGCCGCACACCGTCCACGCGGTTGAAACCGACCGCGGGGGCGAGCGCGATGCCGCGCACGGTGCGCGTGCGGGCGCGCCGCCCGGGGTTCGCCAACCCCACCGCGAGCGCGGAGTCGAGCCCCGCGGTGTCGAGCGGCGCCACGCTGGCGCCGAACCACGCATCGGTGGAGTCCGAGAGCGTGCGCATGTACGCGTTCATGAGGCTGTCGCTCGCGACCGGGGTCTGGGCCGCGGCCGCCACCGGCAGCGACAGCGCGAGCGCGACGAGTGCTGCGAGCCGGCGCCTCATCGGGCCTGCCCCGCGCGCACGCGCATGCGGTGCAGGCGGCCGTTCCCGTGCGCGCCCGCGAACACCGAGTCGGGCAGCCCGGTGTTGATCGTGTAGTCGGTCATCATCATGGCGAAGTCCGCCGAGCGCCCCACGCGCGGCAGCGGCACGGTGAACTCCACGCGCACGAGCGCACGCGACAGCACCCAGAAGTCCCCGACGCGCGCCCGCTCCACCACCATGTGCGGGATGCTGCGGAGCAGCAGGGGCACAGGCGACTGCTCGAACGCCAACTCCTGCCGCACGATCACGTTCTCTCGCGTGTCCACCCAGATGCGTCCGCGCGGCTCGTACACCGCGAGCGACGAGCGCGGTTCGAAGCCCAGCGTGTACACGATGTGGTCGCCCACGATGGCGCGGTCCTCGATCGTGAACCGGTAGTCGCGGCGGTTCTCGGCGCGGATCGCGAAGTTCACGATCTCCTCGCCCATGCTCGGCGAGAACGACAGGTCGTCGTCGTCGTCCTCGCCCTGCTCGAGCACGAACCGGCGCAGCTCGACGGTGTGCACCTGCGCCGGGCGACGCTTGTACACGCGCGCGACCGACTCCGAGAACAACTCGGTGCGGCCCGGGGTGGCGGTATTGCGCAGCAGGCGCAGCGTGGCGGTGAACGACTGGTCCTGCAGCAGCGAGTCACGGCGCGCCTCGCCGCGCGCGACGCGGTCGAGGATCTCGTCGAGCGTGACCCGGCGCGCGCTCACGAGCTCCGGTGCGACCTCGGTGCGCATGGTGTCCTCGACCGCGAGCACGGCGCGCGGGTCGTCGGCGCGCGCCGCAGCGGGGACGGGGGCGATCGCGCTTGCGAGCACGGCGAGCACGAGGAGGGCGAGGACGGGCGACGGGGGGCGGACGGTCATGGGGCCTCGGGGGGTGCGGTGGGGGACGCGCAACGCTAGGACGGGGTGCGGCGCCTTCGCAACACCGCGCATCGGGCACGCCACGGCGCGGGCATGGTGCGAAGGGTTACGGGGCCGTCCGCACGGGGGTTGCGGGGTGTCGCGGGCTTCGGCATGGTGCGTGCGAGGGAAGCGGGGTGGACACCGCGCGGATGCCGCGCGCCGCCCCCGGGACCCGCCCGCGGGCGGGACGCTCCACGCGAGAGGACCCCATGCACCCGACCATCCGTCGCATCACCCGCCCCGTCGCCGCGGCCGCGCTCGGCGCGTTGCTCGCCGGTGACCCGGCCCTCGCCACCCCGTCGGCGCTCGCGCTCCCTGCGCTCGGGGCGGCCGACCCGGGCGTGACGGTGCTCGCCACCGCCACGCTGCCCGCGCCCGAGGTGCTCGGCGTCACGTACCGCTCGCGCTCGCGGAGGTCGGCGCGCAAGCCCGAGTCGGCGGGCGTGAGCCAGGTGCACGTCGGGTTCTTCGACCCCGACGGTCCGCAGGGGCGCCGGCTCGACCTCGGCGTGCGCGGCGGGCCCATGCTCGACGAGAACCTGCAGGTCGGCATCGGGGTGGACTGGATCCGGCGCACCGAGAACGTCTCGAGCGTCACGTACGAGACGAGCGGCCCCGGGGGCGTGCCCATCCAGGTCACGCAGGAGGTCTCGCGCGCCTCGGTGAACATGTTCCCCATCCTCGCGTTCGTGCAGGTCTCGGGGCCCGACGACATGGGCGTGATCCCGTACTTCGGGGCCGCGGCCGGCTACGAGCTGCTGGTGCTCTCGGGCGACGACTTCGTGAACGCGCGTTCGTACGAGGGCACGTTCAGCGGCTGGGGCTGGCAGCTGTGGGGCGGGCTCGGCCTGCCGCTCGGCGGCCGCTCGCGGTTCACGGGCGAGTTGTTCGTGAACGGCGCCGAACTCGCGCGCGACGCGACGCTGTTCCCCTCGGGCGCGACCGTGCGCGAGACCGTGGACGCCGACGGCGTCGGCGCACGGCTCGGCGTGGCGTGGGGCTTCTAGCCGCCGCGCCCACCTTCCCACGACCACGAGGGCCCCGGTGCTGGCGAGCACCGGGGCCCTTCCCGTACCCTCGCGCGGCCATGCCCCGCCGATCCCCGCGCTCCAAGCGCAAGGCCGCCGCGCCCAAACTGCCGCAGAAGCCGCGCGCCCGCACCACGCCGGGCCGTGCGACGGCGGCATCGGCGCGCAGCACGCACGCCTCGAAGGGTGCGCGTGGCACGGCCGCACCCGCACCGCCACCCGCACGGCGCAAGGTCGCGCGCCGCGCCCCGGTCGCGCGCGGTCGTGCGAACGCACCCGACCCGGTGCGCGTGCGCGCGCTGCTCGAGGCGTTGCGCGAGCTCTATCCCGACGCGCGTTGCGCGCTCCACCACGAGACGCCGCTGCAGCTGCTCGTCGCCACCATCCTGTCGGCGCAGTGCACCGACGAGCGCGTCAACAAGGTCACGCCCGCACTGTTCGCGCGCTGGCCCGACGCCGTCGCGCTCGCGTCCGCGGACCCCGCCGAACTCGAGCGCGCCGTCCACTCGACCGGGTTCTTCCGCAACAAGGCCAAGTCCATCCGCGAGGCGTGCGCCGACCTGGTCGCGAAGCACGGCGGCGAGGTGCCGCGCACGCTCGAGGAGTTGACCCCGCTGCGCGGTGTGGGCCGCAAGACCGCGAACGTCGTGCTCGGCAACGCCTACGGCCTCGCCTCGGGCATCGTGGTGGACACGCACGTCGCGCGCCTCGCGAACCGGCTCGCGCTCACCACCGAGACCGACCCCGTCCGCATCGAGTTCGCCCTCCAGCCGCTCGTGCCGCGCGAGTGGTGGACCCTGTTCTCGCACTGGCTCATCCTGCACGGGCGCGCCGTGTGCAACGCACGCAAGCCCGCCTGCAGTCGTTGTCCGATCCGCGCGCACTGTCCGCGGGTCGGCGTCACCGTCTCCGCCTGATCGGCCCCGCCGGGAGTCCCGCCATGAACCGCACCTCGCGCCTGCTGCTCGTGTTCGTCGCCCTGTCGTTCGCCGCGCCTGCGTTCGCCGCCCCCGCACCGCTGCTCGGCCTCTCGGGTGGCGAGGGCGTGGCCGTCACCGACGACGCCCGCGCCTACCTCACCAACCCCGCGGCGATCGGGTTCCGCTACCCGTCCGAACTGTGGTTGTCGTGGCGCGGCGAGGACGAGCCGACGCGGTTCGAGGGCGGTCTCGGCAGCACGGGCCCGTTCGGCTACGCGGTCACGCGCGAGGCCGAGGGCGGCTATCGCTACGGCTTCGGCTTCGCGCTCGGCGACGGGCCGCTGCGTCTCGGTTGGGCGAACGACCTGTGGGTCGCGGGTCGTCCGCGCGAGGAGCGCGCGCTCGATGCGCGCGCCGGTCTGCTGCTGCGCGCCGCGCCGTGGTGGAGCGCGGGGGCCACGGTGGCGCACGTGTTCGAGCCGTCGTTCGGGGGCGCGCGCCTGCCGCGCACCTACACGGTCGGGCTGGGGCTGCGCCCGCTCGCGATCTCGCGCACGCGTGCGCACGGCGCCGGCGTGCGCGTCTCGCTCACCGGCGACGTCACCATGGAGGAGCGCGCCGCGCTCTCGACCGCGCGCGTGCGCCTGGGCGCGGCGGTCGAGCCGATCCGCGGCCTGGAGTTGGCCTTCTCGGGTTCCGACCACGGCGCGTTCACCGTGGGCATCAACGCGCGGTTCGCGGGTAGCGCGGTCACGGTCTCGCGCTACGAGCGCGAGGACGGCACGCAGGACGGACGCTGGGCGTTCAGCTCGCACGGCGGTGAGGATCGCGGTCTCTCGGTGCCGCGTGCCGAGCGCCGGGTCGCGGTGGTCTCGCTTGGGGGCAACCTCGACGACGAGCCCCTGGCGGGCGGCGTGATGGGCGGTGGCGGCGGGCGCGCGGCGCGCCCGGTGCACGCCGTGCTCGAGCGCGCGCTCACCGACCCGCTCACGAAGGGTGTGCTGCTCGAACTCAACGGCGTCTCGGGCATGGCCCAACTCGAGGAGCTGCGGCCGCGCGTGCAGCGTCTGGTGCTCGCCGGCAAGCCGGTCGTGGCGTACATGGAGTACGGCGGCGGGCGCGGCGACCTCTACCTCGGCAGTGCCGCGACGCGCGTGTACGCGTCGCCCGCCGCGTCGTTCGACGGGCTCGGCCTGCGCGTCGAGCGCCGTTCGTACCGCTCCATGCTGGAGCGCTTCGGCCTGCGCATGGACCGCGCCAGCGTGGGGGACTTCAAGAGCGCGTACCGCAACTTCAGCGTGGACTCCACGCCGCCCGCCGACACCACGGTCATCCAGACCATGCTGCGCCAGCGCCAGGAGTTGTTCGTGAACACCGTGTCGTCGGGCCGGCGCATCCCCGCCGATCGGCTCACGGCCGTGCTCGACGGCCGCTCGTACGAGTCGCGCACCCTCGCGCGCCTCGGGGTCATCGACTCGGTGGGTTGGCGCGACGAGGCGTTGGCCGAACTCGGCCGCCTCACCGGGCTGGGCCGCAAGCCGCGCACCGTGGACCTCGCGCGCACGCCCGAGTCGCGCGAACGCTGGTCCACGCCCAAGCGCGTCGCGGTGGTGTACGCGGGCGGCGCGATCGTGAACGGCCGCAGCGGCAACGACGTGCTCTCGGGTGCCACGATGGGCGACCGCACCATCATCGCGCAGCTCGAGCGCGCGTTCCGCGCTCCCGGCGTCGAGGCGGTGGTGCTGCGCGTGGACAGCCCCGGCGGTGCGGCCACCGCGTCGTACCTCATGGATCACGCGGTCGAGCGCCTCAAGCGCGAGACGCGCAAGCCGCTGGTGGTGTCCATGGCCTCGGTCGCGGCGAGCGGTGGCTACTTCATGTCGGCGCACGCCGACCGCATCCTCGCGAACCGTCACACCGTGACGGGCTCGATCGGCGTGCTGTACGTGAAGCCGTCGTTCGAGGGCGTGTACGAGAAGCTGGGGGTGCGGCAGGAGGACTTCGATCGCGGCGACTACATGCGCGCGTTCTCGCCCGCGCGCTCGTGGCGCCCGCAGGACCAGGCCGCGGCCGACAGCGCGATCCAGCGCAACTACCGCACGTTCGTCTCGCGCGTCGCCGACGGCCGCCGCATGGAATGGTTCGAGGCGCAGGTGTACGCGCAGGGTCGGCCGTGGATGGGCGACGACGCCGTGAAGCACCGGCTCGCCGACTCGATCGGGGGGCTCGACTCGGCGGTGGACGAGGCGCGCCGCCTCGCGGGCATCCCGGCGGGCGAGCGCATCGAGTGGCTCGAGTTCCGGCGGCCGGCGGGCTCGCTGCTCGACCGCGTGATCGGGTCGTGGTTGCGCGCGCGGTTCGCGGAGACGTTCGACCTGCGCACGCTCGAACCGTTGCAGGCCGTGGCCGACGACTGGGTGACCGGGCTCGACTGAGCCCGCGCGCGTCCTAGCGCGCCGCGGCGATCACCCGCATGCGCTCGGCCCACGGACCCGTGGGTTCGAGCGCGAGGAAGGTGCGCGCGAAGTGCGCCGCCTCCTGCGCGCGCCCGGTCTCGCCGAGCAGGTGCACGCGGTTCCACAGCGCGTCGCACTGCGTGTCGCGGTCGGCGTCGTCCACGGCCGCGAACTGCGCGATCGCGCGCAGGCGCAGCGCCCGCCGCGACCACGGATCGCTCGTGCGCTCGGCCTCGAGCGCCAGCGCCACGCCCCAGCCGAGACGACCCTCGCCGTAGTGCGGGGCCCGCTCGCACGCGTCCTTGAAGCGGTCGGCCGCGCCGCGGTAGTCGTGGCGCACCAGTGCCAGCGCGCCCCGCGCGGCATGCACGCGCGGCTCGCGCGGGTTGCGGCGCGCCCACGCGGCGAGCCGGGCATCGGCCAGGCCGACGCGCACCAGCGTGGCGGCGTCGGGGGAGTCGCCGCGCGGCGGGCCGCCGAAGGCCGCGGCGCGGAAGCGGAACTCGTGCAACAGCACGCCCAGCGCGCTGTCGGGTAGCGCGGTCACCGCGAGCAGCGCGGCGTCGGACGGCAGACCGCCGGGGTGCTTGGGGCGCGACCATCGCGCCATCGCCACCAACGCCAGCAGCACCACGAGGATGCCCACGAACAACAGGGTGGGGAGCGCGGGCCAGCGCAGGCGGCGCTCGATCTCCTCGACGGGGGGCGTGGTCATGGGGCGTGAGGGTAGGGGGCGGCTGCCGATGCGGCAACGGTTCCGCGCGACCGCATCCCCGCCGCGGCCGTGCCGCCCGGCCCCCAGGGACTCGGCCGGCCCTTGCGGGCCACGGTCGCCCGCGAGGGCCGCAACGCGCACCGCGGGCGTGGGATGCATGTCCGCGGGGGTTCGGCGCCAGCGTGCGAACCCGCTCATCGTTTCCCGGTCGGATGACGATAACCCCGGCACGCGTCGGCGCGGCCCCGTCCCCGGGGCCCCCCGCATTGCCCGGTCCCCACGGCGGCGTTAGCGTGCGTGGGATGCCCGACCCGTGTGCGGTCGACGGGTCCTTCCTCCATCCGATCCCACAGGAACTCCCGATGGCGCTCGCGCGCTTCCTGCAGATCTCCGACCTGCACCTCGGCCGACCGTTCATGTGGCTGCCCGCCGACCGTCGCGAACTGCGACGTCGCGACCAGCAGTACGCGCTCGAGCAGGCGGTGAAGCATGCGGTCGACCGCAACGTGCACGCCCTCCTCGTCCCCGGCGACCTGTTCGACGGCGTGCCGGTGGACTCCGCCGCGTTCGCGTTCGCGGTGCGCGCGTTCTCGGTGCCCGGTTGCCCGCCGGTCTACATCTCGCCCGGCAACCATGACCCGGCGTCGAACGACAACGCGGCGTGGAGCGCCCGCCTGCAGCAGGCGCGTGGCCTGCACTGGCCCGCGCACGTGCACGTGTTCTCGGACTCGCGCTGGACCTCGGCCACGCTGCCGACGCTGCCGGGGGTGCGGTTGTGGGGCCGTGCGTTCGTCTCGAGCTCGGGCACCATGGACCGCCCGCTCTCGGCCGAGTCGCTCGAGCCGGTGCCGCCGGCCGAGGCCGGCACGGTGCACATCGCGGTGTTCCACGGTTCGCGCGAGGACCGCTGTCCGCCCGCGCAGCGCATCACCGCGCCGTTCTCCGAGGCCGAGGTGGCCTCGTCGCCGTTCGCGTACCACGCCGTGGGCCACTACCACGCGCGCTCCGACATCGAGCAGATGCCGGGCGGCGGCACGGTCTCGACCGGCGTGCGGCTCGCGTACGCCGGTTCGCCGGTGGCGCTCGACTACACCGAGGCCGGCGAGCACGGTGCGCTCGAGGTCACGGTGCGCTTCGGCGAGGGCACGCCCGTGGTGGCCACCGAGTCGCTGCGGCTCGACCGCCGTCGTGTGCTCACCGCGCAGGCCGACGTCACCGGGTGCGCGAGCGCCGAGCAGGTGGATCGTCGTCTGCTCGCGGCGATGACCGCGGCCGGATCCACGCCGCACGACCTCGTGAAGCTGGTGCTCACCGGCCGGCTCGAGTCGGGCGTGTCGTGGAACTCGCCCGGGCGCGACGTGTTCGAGGCCTCGTTCCACACGCGCTGGGACCGCGGGCAGGTGCGGCCCGACCACGACCTCGACGCGCTGCGGCGCTCCGAGGGCCGCACGACCGAGGAGCGGTTCGCGCTCGAGATGCTGCGCCGCATGGACGCCGAGACCGACCCCGAGCAGCGCCTCACGCTCGAGCGCGCGCTCTACTACGGGCTCGATGCGTTCCGTGTACGAGAGGTCCACCCGCAGTGGGAGGAGGTCGCGGGCTCATGAGGATCCTCGAACTCGAGATCACGGGCTTCGGCGGACTGCGCGGCAAGTGGCGCTTCGAGCCCGGCCGCGTGAACGTCATCCTCGACGACAACGAGCGCGGCAAGTCCACCCTGTTCGCCGCGATCACCGCGGCGCTGTACGGGCTCGACGCCGACCGCCGCACGCACCGCGTCGTCACGCCGCTCGAGCGTTGGCGTCCGTGGGGCGGCGGTGCGTACCGCGTCGTGCTCGCGATCGAGTGCGAGTCCGGTCCGTACCGCATCGCGCGCGACTTCGACAGCGGCACGGTCGCGGTCTTCGACCGCACCGGCAGCGAGGTCACGCCGCGCTTCCTCGACGACCGCGACGAGTACCCCGTGGGTCGCGTGCTGCTCGGGCTCGACCGCACCGAGTTCGAGAAGTGCGTCCTGCTCGCGCAGGGCGAGCTCGACGCCGTGGTGCCGAATGACGAGAAGGCGCGCCGCACCTCGACGCTCAAGAGCCGGCTCGAGAACGCGGCCGACTCGCACGTGGGCGACACCAACGCCTCCGAGGCGATGCGCGTGCTCGAGGAGTCGCTGCGTCAGTACCACGTCGCCGAACTCGACTTCACCGGCACGATCGACAACGCGCTCGCGCGCCTCGAGTCGAAGCGCGACGCGGTCGAGGTCGGCATCCGCGAGATCGACGCCACGCTGATCGCCGCCCAGGCCCCGATCGACGACCTGCACCAGTTGTCGCAGAACGAGCACCGCCTGCAGGAGCGCCTGCGCGAGCTCGAGGTCGAGCGTCGTGCCGGCTTGGCGGTGGACCTGCGCCGCACGCTCGAGGACCAGGGGGCCGCGCTCGCCGAGGTCGAACGCCTCGAGGGCGAGGCGGCGGGCCTCGCCGGTGTGGCGGCCCTGTCGCCCACGGCCGAGGACGAACTGCGCGACTCGGTCGCGCGCCTCGAGAGCGCCACGCGTTCGCTCGCCGACCACGAGAAGCGGCACCACGACGAGGTCGGGCGTGAGCGCGAGGCCATCGCGCTCGAGCTGCGCGACCTCACCGCGTACGAGTCGTTCACGGTCGAGGACGCCGATCGCTGCGTCGCACTGGCGTCCGACCTGCGCCACGTGCTCATGCAGGACACGCTGCTGCGCCATCAGGTGTTCGAGTTGCGCGACGCGCTCGCGGCGAAGGGCCACGTGCCCGAGCAGATCCAGTTCCTGCAGCAGCGCTTCGGCGAGCTGCCGGCCGAGAGCGTCGAGTTGCTGCGCCAGCAGGCCGAGTTGAACCTCGGGTTCCAGAACGAGTCCCAGGGCCTCGAGGTCCAGCGCACCACCGCCACCGACACGTTGCGCGAGGTGGACGAGGCGCGCAGCGCGCGCCGTGCGCCGGCGTGGGTGCTCACGAGCGTCGGCGCGCTGTTGGCCGTCTCGGGCCTCGCGCTCTGGCTGCTGCGCGACCTCATGGTGCCGGGCTTCATCGTCTCGGGGCTCGGCTTCGCGGTCCTCGTCGGCGGGTTGCTCATGCTGGGCAGCGTGGGGAGTCTGCGCCGCGACGAGCGCAACGACGCGCTGCGCTCGCTCGGCGAGGCGCAGAGCCGCCTCAACGCGCTGCACCTGCGACGCACCGAGAACGAGTCGGGGCTCGCGGGCATCGCGCGCGGCATGGGGTATCGCGACAGCGTGGACCTGCTGCGGCAGTTCAGCGAGTACGTGCGGTTGGTCGAGGACTCGGGGCCGCTGTTCCGCGCCCAGGCGCAACTCGCCGAACTCGACGAACGCCGCCGCCGCGTGATGGAGGAGGCGCAGCCGCTGTTCGTGGCCTCGCGCCAGGCCGTGCTCACCCCCGACACGCTCGAGCTCGTCGCGCACGACGCGCGCCGCTCGTTGGTCGCGCGCCAGCGCCTCGCCGACCTCGATCGCGGTCTGGGTTGGGTCGAGGGCGAGAAGCGCGCGCTCGAGGAGACCGTGCGGACCCATCGCGAGCGGGCGCTCGCGGTGCTGGCCGCGGCCGGGATCCCGTACGACGCCGCGCGCGGCTGGTCGCACCACGTCGGCGAGATGCGCCGCCTCATGGAGAGCCGACTGCGCCATGCGCTCGTGGTCGAGGAGCTGCTGCCCGCCGCGCGCCGCCGCCTGCAGCCCGAGGCCGAGGTCGCGCAGCGCCGCCGTCAACTCGACCTGCTGCTCGCCGGCGGCGAGTTGCCGCCGCACGCCCGTCCGTCGGCCGACGTGGACCTCGAGGTGCGCAACACGCGCGCCGAGTTGGAGGACGTGCAGCGCCGCCGCGAGGATCGCCGGGTCGAGGTCGAGGAGGTGTGGCGCCGTCACGCCCAGCAGCGACCCGAGCTGGACCTCGAGCAGGAGCGACTCGGGCGTGCGATCGAGCGCGCGGTGCGCTTCAAGCGCTCGGTCGAGATCGCACACGACACCGTCCAGAAGGTCGCCACCGACACGCACCGCAAGTGGGCCGACTTCCTCAACGATCGCGTGGGCGCCATCCTCGCGTCGTTCGGGTCCTCGGTCGAGGGCGTGCGGTTCGGCGAGGACCTCGACTTCTCCGTGCAGATGCGCGACGGCCCGCTCGTGTCGCGTGGCAAGGCGCACCTGCACCTGTCGTCCGGCGCGCGCGACCAGTTGTACCTCGCGGTGCGGCTGGCGATCGGGGAGTTCCTGTCGCGTGGTGGCGAGTCGTTGCCGCTGCTCGTGGACGACGTGTTCGCGACCAGCGACGACGACCGTCTGCGCGCCGGGGTGCGCTCGCTCATCGACGGGCTCGGCGCGGGTCATCAGGTGCTGTACGCGACCTGCCACCGCAGCCGCGTGAACGAGTTGCGCCGCCTCGACCCCGACCTGCACCGTGACCGGGTCCACGTGGTGGACCTGCGCGCCGCCTCGAGCCCCGTCGGGCGTTGAGCCGCGCTCCCTCGCCGGTCCGTGACGCCTTCGGCGTCGCGATCGCGTGGCTGTTGCTGTCGGACGCGTGCTACGCGGTCATGCGGGTCACCACGCGCATGACCGCCGAGGCCGCCCCGCTGCCGTGGGCGCAGATCGCGGCGTTCCGTTTCCTCGTCGGGGCGCTCGTGCCGCTCGGCACGGCCTACTTGCGCGGGACCTCGTTGCGCGTCAACGACACGCGCAACGCGTGGTTGCGGTCGTTGTTCGGGACCGGCGGCGGGTTGGCGTTGTTCTACGCGCTCGGCACGCACGCGTTGCCGGTCGGCGACGCGACCACGCTGTACTCGACCGCGCCGTTGTGGGTCGCGCTGCTCGCCGCCCCCATCCTGGGTGAGTCCGTGGGGCGCACGGTGTGGTTCGCGGTCGCGATGGGTTTCGTGGGCGTGGCGACGCTGCTGCACCAGGGCTTCTCGTCGGTGGGTCCGACCGGGCTCATCGTGTTGGCCGGGGCCTGCAGCTACGCGCTCGCCATCCTGCGCGTGCGCCGCCTGTCGGCGAACGAGTCGAGCGAGGCGATCGGGTTGCACATGTCGCTCACCGCGGGCGTGGTCCTGCTCGTGATCGCGCTGCCCGACCTGCGGCCCATCCCGCGCGAGGCGTGGCCACCGCTGCTCGCGAGCGCGTTGAGTGGCGGGCTCGGACAGGCGGTGTTCGCGCGCGCCTACGCGCACGGCGCGGCGTCGCGGTTGGCGGCGTTCAACTACGCGGGCGTGCTGTTCACGTACCTGCTCGAGGTCGCGTTGTTCGGGCGCGTGCCGGCGCTGCACCAGTTCGTCGGGGCGGGGTTGATCGTGGCGGCGGGGGTCATCGTGTCGCTGGCGGCGGCGCGGCGGGGGGCGCGGGGGGCGTAGCGTTCCGGGCTCGGCTGCGCATCGCAGGGCATCGCTCGGGCGTCGGCGCTTGTGCGGCGGGGCGCGCTTCGCATCGCAGGGCACCGCGGGTGCGTCGGCGCGTGTGCGGCGTGGCTCGGCTTCGCATCGCAGGGCACCGCGGATGCGTCGGCGTGGGTGGGGCGGGGATGCGTCGCAGGGCGACCGGTCGGCTCGGGCTCCTGCCCTCGCCTCCCTGGCGCTCGCGGACGGCCTGCGCGCATCCCTGCGCTCCGGCCTGCTCGCGGCTCGCCTGCGCCGCACCCCGCCCCACCCACGCCTCGGCCGTGCGGGATGGGTGCGGCTCGCGGCTTGGCCGCGTCGCGGGGGCGCGCTACTGGGGTTTGCGGCGGGCGAGGTACTCGGTGGCGCGCTCGTGGGCGGGGACGAGGTCGCCCTCGGTGAGCGTGCGGATGGTGGCGGAGTCGGTGGGCGAGACGAGGCCCGCGGACATCAGGTCGCGCTCGGCGCGCTGGTACTCGATCAGCGTCGCCACGGCCATGCCGCGGCCGCTGGGTTCGGAGCCGCCCGCCTTGGTGATGCCGAGGAACGCGCTCGCGGGCATCTCGAGCAGGCGGTCCGTCGCGGGGTCCGTCAGGAAGCCGCTCGCGCGCAGCACCTCGATGTCGGCCACCATCTGCAGCGCGGGCAGGTCGCCGTCGTTCGCCAGCGTCGCGAGCGGGGCGGCGAGGGCGTGGCGGCGCTCGGAGATGGCGCGCTGCTCGGCCGAGGAGCAGCCCGCGAGGACGGCGACCAGGGCGAGCGCGGGGAGTAGGCGGACGGGGTTCACGGGGGACTCCTTTCGCATCGCTCCACGCTAGCACAGCGGACGATGCGGTTCGCCCGCGCGCGGGGCGGGAGCGATGGGTTTCACGCGGGTCTGACGGGCGGGACGCCCGCCCCCTCTATAATGGGAGGTCATGCACGACCCCCATGCGCCCAACCGGCTCGCCCGCGAGAAGAGCCCCTACCTGCTGCAGCACGCCCGCAACCCCGTGGACTGGTACCCGTGGGGCGAGGAGGCCTTCGCGCGCGCGCGCGCCGAGGACAAGCCGATCCTGCTCTCGATCGGGTATTCGACCTGTCACTGGTGTCACGTCATGGAGCGCGAGTCGTTCGAGGACGCCGACGTCGCGGCCCTGCTCAACGCGGACTTCGTGTGTGTGAAGGTGGATCGCGAGGAGCGCCCCGACGTGGATCGCGTCTACATGACCGCGCTGCAGGCGATGGGCATGGGCGGTGGCTGGCCGCTCAACGCGTTCCTCACGCCCGCGCTCGAACCTTTCTGGGGCGGCACCTACTTCCCGCCGACCACGCGCATGGGTCGCCCCGGCCTGCTGCAGATCCTGCCGCAGCTCGCCGACGCCTGGCGCACGCGGCGCGACCAGGTGCTGGGCACGGGCGCGCAGGTCATGGGCATGCTGCACACGCACGGGGAGCGCGGCGGCGAGCCCGGGCCCGTACCCGAGCTCGCGGCCCGCGCGGCCGCGTTCCTCGAACGCCAGCACGACGACGCCTGCGGCGGCTTCGGCGACGCCCCCAAGTTCCCGTCGCCCGCCAACCTGCACTTCCTGCTGCGCCGCTGGGCGCGCGGTACGCGCGGGGCCGAGACCGCGCGTCGCATGGTGCTCGCGCAACTCGAGGCCATGCGCGCGAACGGGCTGCACGACCACGTCGCGGGCGGGTTCCACCGCTACGCCACCGATCGCGAATGGCGCATCCCGCACTTCGAGAAGATGCTCTACGACCAAGCGCTGCTCGCCGAGGCCTACCTCGACGCGTTCCGCGCCACGGGCGAGGCGCGTTGGGCCGAGACCGCGCGCGGCGTGTTCGACTACGTGGCGCGCGACCTGACGTCGCCCGAGGGCGCGTTCCACTCCGCCGAGGACGCCGACGCCGAGGGGGAGGAGGGCCGCTACCACGTCTGGACGCCCGCCCAACTCGCGGAGGTGCTGGGAGCCGCGGACGGCGCGCTCTTCGCGCACCACTACGGGGTCACGGCGCACGGCAACTTCGAGCACGGCACCACCGTGCTCCACGAGGTGCACCCGCCCGACGACCCCGCCACCGCGTCGCGACTCGCAGCACTGCGGGCGCGTGTGCTCGCCGCGCGCGAGCGCCGCGTGCGTCCGCACCTCGACGACAAGGTCATCACCGCGTGGAACGCGCAGTTCATCGCCGCGCTCGCCCACGGTGCGCGTGCGCTCGACGAGCCCGCGCTGGCCGCGCGCGCGGTGCGCGCCGCCGACTTCGTGTGGGACCACCTGCGGGCGGCCGACGGCACGCTGCGGCGGCGTTGGCGCGAGGGCGAGGCGGCGGGCGAGGGACAACTCGACGATCACGCGTACTACGCGCACGCCTGCCTCGAGTTGTTCGTCGCCACCCATGAGCCGCGCTGGCTCGAGCGCGCCGCCACGGTGACCACGCAGCTGGTGGAGCGGTTCCGCGATCCCGTCGCGGGCGGGTTCTTCGAGACGCGCCTCGCCGACCCGGCGTCGTCCGACGCCGCGCTGCCGCGGCTCAAGGACGGCTTCGACGGCGCCGAGGGCGCGGGGAACTCGATCGCGGCCGAGGTGCTGTGGCGGCTGGGGGCCCTGCTCGACCGTCCCGAGTGGACGGAGGAGGCCCGGCGCTCGTTCGCGTATCATGCGCGGCGGCTGGCGCCCGCCCCGTGGGCCATGCCGCGCATGTTGGCCGCCATGGAGCGCGCCGAGGCCGCCCCGCTCCACGTGGTGGTGGTCGGCGAGCCCGCGGCCGCCGACACGCGCGCGCTGGTGCGCGTGGTCGAGTCCCGGCTGCGCCCCGACCTCGACCTCGTGGTGGTGGGCGACGCGACGCGCGCGGAGCTCGCGCGGCTCGCGCCGTTCGCCGCGGCGTTGCCCGCGCAGGACGGTCGCGCCACCGCCTACGTCTGCGTGGACCGTGCCTGCCGCTTGCCCGTGACCGATCCCGCCGCACTCGCGGCGGCACTCGATGGCTGAACCCCGCGTCCCGGAGGAGATGACGATGTCGTTCGTCCGCCCGTTCGTCGCCCGCGCCCTCGCCGCGTTCGTGCTCGTCGCGGCCCCGTGGTTCGTCGCGCCCGCCCCGGCCCATGCGCAGTTCGGCGCCACCGGCGCTCCCGCCGCGGGTTCGCTCGTACGCGTGACCGCCGACCCCGTGACGGTGGCGGCCGGAGGACGAGCCGAGGTCGTGGTGCGCGTGACGGTCGCACCCGAGTGGCACGTGAACGCCAACCCGCCGGCGCTCGACTACAACATCCCCACCACGGTCACGCTCACCGGGGGTCGTGGCCTCACCGCCGGGTCCGCACGCTACCCGGCGGGCGAGAGCATGCGGTTCGAGTTCGAGGACACGCCGCTGCTCGTGTACTCGAACACGTTCGAGGTCCGCATCCCGGTCACCGCCGCGGCCGACGCCGCGTCGGGCCGCTGGTCGGGTACGGTCGAGTATCAGGCGTGCGACAACCAGGTCTGCCTGGCGCCCGCCCGCCTGCCGTACTCGGTGGACGTCACCGTCACGGGGGGGAGTGGCGCGGCCGCGACGCCCGCCGCGCCCGCACCGGTCGCCGCCGAGTCGCTCGCGACCCCGGTCCCCGCGCCCGCCGCGGGCCTCGCGACCGCGCCCCCGGCGGGAGGTGCGACCTCGGCGCGCGAACGCGACCGGCTCGAGGAGGCGCTCGCGCGCGGCGGTGTGGCGTGGCTCGCGCTGCTGTTCGTGAGCGGTCTTCTGCTCAACCTGACGCCGTGCGTCTTCCCCATGCTGGGCGTCACGGTGAGCATCTTCGGCACGCGCGCGAAGGAGCCGCTCCCCAAGGTACTGGTCACCGCGATCTCCTACGTGCTCGGCATCTGCGTCACCTACACCGCGCTCGGCGTGGTCGCCGCACTCACCGGCGGGTTGTTCGGGGCGGCGCTGCAGAGCCCGTGGGTGCCGCTCGTGCTCGGCGGTCTCATGCTGGTGCTGTCGCTCGGCATGTTCGGCCTCTACGAACTGCAGCCGCCCTCGTGGGTGCTCGACCGGCTGGGCGGTGCGCAGGCCACCGGGGTCGCCGGTGCGTTCCTGTCGGGCCTCGGCGTGGGCGTGATTGCCGCGCCGTGCGTGGGCCCGGTGGTGGTCGCCATCCTCGCGCTCGTCGCGCAGAAGGGCAGCGTGGCGTTCGGCGTGCAGACCATGTTCACGCTCTCGCTCGGGCTCGGGTTCCCGTACCTGTTCCTCGCGGTGTTCTCGGGACTGCTGCAGTCGCTGCCGCGCTCGGGCGACTGGATGGTGTGGATGAAGCACCTGTTCGGCGTGATCATGGCCGGCATCGGCCTGTTCTACGTGGCGTTGGGTGTCGAGCCCGACCTCGCGCCGTGGGTGCTGCCCGTGGTGCTCGCGCTCGGCGGTGTGTGGCTGGGCTTCCTCGATCGCAGTGCGGGTGCGGCCGGTCGGTTCCGCAGCGCGACGCGCCTGCTGGGTGCGGTCGCGGCCGTGGTGGGCCTGTCGCTCGGCGTGCAGTTGTGGATGGCGGCGTCGCGCACCATGACGTGGAAGCCGTACACGCCCGAGGCTGTGGCCGCGAGCGTCGCGGCCGGCCGCCCGGTGATGATGGACTTCTCGGCCGACTGGTGCGTGCCGTGCCACGAACTCGAACTGCAGACGTTCACCGACCCCGCGGTCGTCGCGGCCGCGCGCGGCTACGACCGCTACAAGGTGGACCTCACGAACTACGAGTCGCCCGAGTCCGAGCAGGCCCGTCAGCGCTACGGCATCACCGGCGTGCCCACCGTGGTGTTCCTGGGCGCGGGCGGCACCGAGGTCGCGGCGGCGCGCGTCGAGGGCTTCCTGCCGCCCGAACCGTTCCTCACCCGCATGCGCGCGGCGGGCGCACGGTAGGCCCGCCCGCGTTGCGCCCGCCGCCGCTCGCGTGCTAACACTCGGGCGCGTTCCCCGCTACCCCCGCGCACTCACGAAAGGACTCGTCATGCTGCGTCGCTTCCTCTACGCCCTCGTCCTCGCCACGGCCCTGCCGGTGGCCGCGTCGGCCGAGTCGTTCACCGCCTACGGCCCGCACCTCGGCTTCACGTCCGGCCCCGACCAGTTCATCGTCGGCGGCCACCTGCAGTGGGGTGACGTCGCCCCGCGGCTCGACTTCGTGCCCAGCGCCGACCTCGGGATCGGCGACGATCGCACGGTCATCTCGCTGAACGGCGACTTCCGCTACCGCATCGAGGCTCGTACGAGCTGGCAGCCGTACATCGGCGGTGGCGTCGGCATCCACTTCATCTCGTTCGACGGCCCGCGCGGCGACGACAACGCCGCGGGTGGCCACTTCCTCGTGGGCGCCGACGTGGCGACCAAGAGCGGTAGCCGGTTCTTCGCCGACCTCAAGATCGGGCTCGCCGACGCGCCCGACCTCAAGGTCTCGGCGGGCTGGAGCTTCCGTCCGTGACGTCCTGCCGTCCGACCGGCCCCGGGGTCTCGCGCCCCGGGGCCGTGTCGTTGGCGGGTCGTGCGCGGCTCGCCCCGCTCGCACTCGTGTTCGCGCTGCTCGCGTCCCCGGCGCGCGCCGACATCACGCCCGAGGCCGCGGCGGTGGTGGCGCGCTACCTCGTGGGTAGCGGCGGACGGGCCGCGTTCGCGGCCGACAGCGTGCTCTACCTGCGGGCGCGCGTGGAGGCGTTCGGCTTCACGGGTTCGGTCGAGACCTGGACCGCGCGCCCCGACCGCCGCTACACGCGCACCGCGCTCGGGCCGTTCGCGCTCGAGGAGGGCACCGACGGCGTGCGCGCCTGGCGCACCGACCCCACCACGGGTGTGGTGCGCGTGCTCGCCGACCACGACCTCGACGACGCCCTCGCGAGCACGTGGTTCGAGCTCGAGCGCTGGGCCGATCCCGATCAGGGCGGTGGCCGCGTCACCGTGGTCGCACGCGAGCGCGACGCACGGGGCGCGATCACCGTGCTCGAGGTGACCCCGCCCGACCTCGCGGGCCGCGGCGCCGCACCGCGTCCGCGCCGACTCGCGTTCCACGACACCGACGGTCTGCCCGTGCGCTCGGTCGCGCGTGACGACCAGCGCGAGGTCTCCACCGTGTTCACCGCCCCGCGCCGCGTCGCGGGTCGCATCCGCAGCGGCACGAGCGAGACCGTCATGGCGGGCATGGCCGCCAACCGCATGCGCGCCATGCTCGACAGCGTCTTGGTGTCGCCGTCGCTCGCCGGGGTGCGGTTCGCGCTCGACGCGGTGCCCGCGTCCACCAGCGACGTGCGCTGGCTCGGACCCGCGGGCGCGGTGCGCTTCCCGTGCGACTACCGCGCGCGACACCTGTGGGTGAAGGTGCGCGTCAACGGTGGCGCGCCCGAGGACTTCCTGTTCGACACCGGCGCCAGCGTCACCGTGCTCGACAGCGCGTGGGCCGCCGAGCGCGGGCTGCGCACCGCGGGCCGCATGCAGGCGGCGGGTGCGGGGGCGGCGGGCGGTGCGTCGTTCGCCACGCTCGACTCGCTGCAGTGGACGAACGCCGACGGGCACGGCATCGCGCTCGCCGGGGTTCGCGTGGGCGTGCTCGACGTGAACGGCGCGTTCGCACCGGTGCTGTGGCGGCGGTTGGCGGGCGTGCTCGGCTACGACGTTCTGGGACGGTTCGTGGTGGTGGTGGACTACGACGCTCAGACGATCGAACTGCACGACCCCGCGACCTGGCGGCCGACCACCACCGAGCCCGCGCTGCCCATGGTGATGAACGGCACGGTGCCCGCGCTGACCGGTCGTCTCGACGGCGAGGCCGAGGGACTGTTCCGGCTCGACCTCGGCAGCAGCGGCACGGTGGACGTGCACGCGCCGTTCGCGCGCCAGCACGGTCTCGAGGGCCGCATGGGCCGCACGTTGCGCACCGAGGGCGTGGGCTTCGGTGGGACGTTCAGCAGCGTGGTGGGCCGACTCGCGCGCATGGCGCTGGGCCCGTACGAGTGGGACGACCCCATCGTGTCGCTCGCAGAGGCCGAGGAGGGGGCGTTCGCGAGCGAGGAGTTCGCGGGCAACATCGGCAACCGCGTCCTCGAGCGGTTCCGCGTCACGCTCGACTACGCGGGGCGGCGCGTGTTCCTGGAGCCCGGACGGCGCTACGCCGAGCGCGACCACCTCACGCGCACGGGCGCGCTGTTCACCCGCACCGACGGGGTGGTGAGCGTCGGCGGCACGCTGCCGGGCTCGGCCGGCGAGCGCGCGGGGCTGCGCGCGGGCGACGAGGTGGTGGCGATCGAGGACCGACCGATCGCGGACTGGGATCTCGGGGCGGTGAGCGCGCTGCTCGACGATGGCGATCCGGGTCGTCGGGTGGCGATCACGGTGCGCCGCGGGCGCAGCGAGCGCGTGGTGCGCGTCCGACTGGCCGACGTCCTGCCCTGACGGTTGTGCGGCGAAGATTGTTGACGCCCCCGGTGAGGCTCGCGCCCGCCGGGGGCGTTCGCTCGTCTCACATCGCCAGCTTCAGCTCGTGCCGCCGCTCGTTGCGGATTCGGGTCGTGCGCACCTCGCCCCGGTAGTAGGTCGCGTACGTCTCGGGCAGCCCGACACGCATGGGGAACAACCGCCAGCGCAGCAACTGCGCCACCGTGTAACGCCTCCTTGCCAGTCCAAGCCTCATCGCAGGAGTGCCGCCGTCCCTTCGCTCCGAGAACGGCTTCACCAGGTTGAGCCACGCGATCAGCCACGCTGCGCGTTCAACAACAGACTGGTGCCGCTTCGAGAACGCGATCGTCTCGCGCTTGTGGTTCGCGCTGTTGTGACGGAGTTGCAGGTCGAGCCGGTTCACCGGGAACAACGGATTGCCTGCGGTGCGCGCCACCGTGCTGTGGGTGCGCTCGTGCACGATCCGGTAGCCCTCGAGTCTACGTAGGGCCCGTGGATAGGCCTGATGCTCATCCGAACGCACGACAAGTGTCTGCGGTGAACGAGCCGCGAGCCGCAGCGCCTCGTGCGTACCCGACTCGATCGCACGCGGGTCGGGACGCCCGTCCTCGGCCTCCATGCGCGCCCGGCGGCGCTTCTGCCCGGCCGTCATGCTGCCCTTGCGGCGCATGGGTGAGTGCGTGAACGCATACACGAAGTGGCTGTGCGCGCCGACCACCAGGTTCAGGTATAGCGGGTGGTACTGGCTGTAGCCGAACGACTCGAACCCATCCACGACCAGCGGCTCGACCACGGGACCCGTTGGCCGGTGCTGCTCCAGCAGGAGCAGGGCGTGCCTGCCGAGCCGGCGCATCTGCCCCTGGATCGTGGAGGGCGAGCACCGTCGTTCCCGGGCCATCTGGCGGTAGCCGGAGCAGGCGAGTACGCCGTGCGCCAACGGGATCAGGACGTCGGGCCGCTTGAGCCAGTACGTCGTGGAGAACGTCTGGCTGCTGAAGGTCCGTCCACAGGTGACGCAACGCAGACGCGGGATGCGTCGGGGCGACGCGCGACGGGTGTAGAA